>JBDTAT010000605.1:0-9326 GCA_039924505.1 Bryobacteraceae bacterium | reverse complement strand
GGCGGTCTTGCCGGTCTGGCGGTCGCCGATGATCAGCTCGCGCTGGCCGCGGCCGATCGGGATCATTCCGTCGATCGCCTTGATGCCGGTCTGCAGCGGCTGCTTCACCGGCTGCCGGTCGACCACGCCCGGCGCCAGTTGCTCCAGCGCGTTAAATTGCGTTGTGGCGATGGGACCTTTGGCATCAATCGGCCGGCCGAGCGCGTCCACCACGCGGCCGATCATCGCTTCGCCCACCGGCACCGACATGATGCGGCCCGTGCGGCGGACCTCGTCGCCTTCCTTAATTTCCGAGTATTCGCCGAGCAGCACCGCGCCCACCTGGTCTTCTTCCAGATTCAGCGCAATGCCGGACACGCCGTGCGGGAACTCCACCAATTCCCCGGCCATGACCTTTTCCAAGCCGTAAATTCGCGCGATTCCGTCGCCTACCGAGATGACCGAACCGGTCTCGGAGACGTTGACCGCCTGTTCGTAATTCTCGATTTCATCGCGGAGCACCCGCGCGATTTCATCCGCTCGAATCTGGGCCATATTTCAATCCTTCGCCTTCTCAGCAACAGCCCGCAAAACGGAGCGCGCGGGCTGCTTACTTGATTGTAATGAGGGCGCCCGTGCGCCCTTTGCGGGCTAGCCGGCCAATCGTTTTCCCAACGCGTCGAGTTCGCCGCGCACGGAGCCGTCGTATACCGTGGATCCGATGCGCGCGACGACACCACCCAGCAGCTTGGGATCGACGCTGAATTCCAAACGCGCCTGTTTGCCGCTCATCCGGGAAAGCTGTGTTTGCAGGCTTGCGCGTTGCGCATCGCCGAGCGCGGCCGCCGATGAGACATCGGCGCGAACCACCCCGAGATGCTGGTCGAGCATGGTCTCGAACGCTTCTCGAATCGCGGAAAGGGATGCGATGCGGCGCCGGTCGATCAAAACGAAAAGAAAGTTCTGAACCGGTTTGGAAAGCCCCGCCGGACCAGCCAGATGGGCCACCACGGCGCGTTTTTTCGAAGGCGGCACGGCCGGCGATAGCAAAATAATGCGCAGCTCGTGCGACTCCTGCAACATGGCTTCCACCGCGCGCAGCTGCGCCAACGCTGCGCCGGCGTCAACACCGGAGCCGGGTGAAAAGATTACGTCCGCAAGGGCGCGCGCATACCGGGAAGCCACCACCGAAACCATTAGTTCTGTGTCCCCTGCTTTTCAAAACGTTTTTGCAGATCCTGCACGAAGTTGTCCGCCAAGGTGTCTTGCGCCGGCTCAGTCATGCGGGCGCGAATGCGTTCAGCCGCCAGATTGACGGCCAATTCGGCCGCGAAGGCTTTCAATTCCTGGCGGGCCTGGCTGGTCAATGACACCACTTCCTGCTCAGCTTGCTTGCGAATTTTCGCCAAATGACCGGCGGTCGCAGCCTGCACGCGCTCACTTTCGGCCTGAATGGCGGCATGTCCTTCGCGCCGGACCGCTTCAATTTCGGCGCCCAGGTTGGCCATGCGCTGCTCCATGGCGGCCGCGCGCGCTTCGGCTTCCTGCTTTAGCTTGGCGGCTTCGTCGATGCCGCGGCGAATCTGTTCGGTGCGGACGGCGAAAAAGGCCGGCGCATACTTCGCGATCAGATAGCCGAGTGCGCCTACAAGAAGCGCGAAATTCGCCCACTTCCAATAGATTTCGTGCGGAGACTCCCGCGAAGATTCCTGCGCGCAAAGCGCCAGCGCGCAGGCGGCAATCAGGAGAGTGAGATGTCTCGCGCGCTTCATCGGGCGCTCCTTTTGAGCATTCGGGTGGCAATCTCATCGGCCAACGCCGTGGTGGTCTGACGGAACGTTTCGCGAGCCGCGGCCGCCTCTTGGGCAATCTGGCCGCGCGCCGCTTCAATCAACCTTTCGGAAGCCGCCTTGGCCTCGTGGACCTGCGTCGCATGCTCGCCCAGCCATCGCCGCCGCAGGAGTTCCTGCTCGCGGAACAATTCGCCGCGTGCATCGCGTATCGCAGCTTGGTACTCGGCAGTTTTCTTCTCCGCCTTCTGCAAAAGGATTTCGGCCTGCTGCCGGGCGCCTGTTGTCATTACGGCCCGCTGCACGAGCACTTTTTCAAGCGGCGCAAACAGCATACGCTTCAGATAAAAGGCGAGGAAAAAAACCAGCAGGAGCGTAGGGACGGCTCGTAACAGTATTCCAGCCAGCGCTAGTACGGTTTGCTCCACTTAATTTCGATTCGAGGGAACTACGTAGAAGACTTTTACCCGCCAAGGAGAGCAGGCACAACGTTACGACGGTCCAATCCCCAAATAAGCTACGCTAACATACCAGCGAAGATTGGGTCAAGACTGATTGCGAACCGGTTCTGTGGATATTCTTGGTAAACACGCTCTTAACCTCTTCATACCGACCGGGAATTCATGGGACGCTGTGAACGGCCTGCGCGTGGTCCAGGCCGCACCGTGGTGGGATGCCGGCGAGGCGGCGTGGACTCGGGATTACTTGGAGTTCGATAGGTACACAGATGCACACCTGTCCGATGACTTGGAATCCTTCGCACTGGGCCTCGCGCTGGCGACTGTACAAGAGCCGCGGCAAGATTTCGCCGGCGCCTGGGTGGGTCGATGGCAGGGAACGACCTAACTTTGTTTTGACACCGCGAACGGATTGTCCGTCGGCCGAACCAGCCGGACCGGGATCCATCACGAGTGGCGATAACGGCGAACTCAGCAAGGTCGAGGAAGCCGGCGCGGAATATAAACTCGCCAAAATGGAACTGGCAGGGCGCACGCTGCGTTTCCAAACGAACGAAGATGACGGCGACCGTTACCCGATGACGCTCGCAGGCGACGGCACTGCGGATCGTGGACGCGCCGCCGGTGGTGAAGCCGTTCCGGCCTGAGCTGCGGCAAGGCGGGCGGCCGCTTGTGGAAGAATGAAAGAGCGTGACTGGCTCGATTGTTCAGATCAATATTTCGCGCGGCGGACTTCCGAAGCGCCCGATTCCATCGGGGATGGTCACGCCGTTGGGCTTGGCGGGCGACGTGTGCGCGCATCCTCAAGTTCATGGCGGTCCGAAGAAGGCGGTGCTGTTGCTGTGCGCCGAAACGGTGGAGGAACTGGCGGCGCAAGGCTTCCCGGTGTTCCCTGGCGCGCTGGGGGAAAACCTGACGACGCGCGGGCTCGACCGGCGGCAGCTTCGCATTGGACAGCGATTTCGCGTCGGCCAAGTGTTTCTGGAGCTGACGGCAATCCGGACTCCGTGCTCGACGTTGGATGTCTATGGGATGGCGATTCGCGAAGCCATTTACGACGCGGAGGTGAAGGCCGGCGACCCAAGTTCGCAGCGCTGTGGGATGAGCGGGTTTTACGCTTCCATCGTCCGGGCGGGCGCGATTCGTCAAAACGATATAATCGCGTTGGTGGATGAGGCGGTGTAGTAAGTGGGGATCGTAGGCCTTCATGCAGCGGCTGATTGAGGCGATTGCGTTTCTCGATCCGGCGCGGGCGCGGATCGAACTCGCGCAACTGGCCACGGATGGCGGCAACGGCGTGGTGCAGCGCATGGAGTCGATGCTGGCAGCTGCGCCCGACCCCGATCAGGCGTTGTTCTATCTGGCGAGCCTGAAACAAAAGCAGCCGGCCGCTTTTCAAAGCCTGACGCCCTCCGCGCCTGGCTTGCAGTATCTGGTGGCCGTGTTTGCGCACAGCCGGTTCCTGGCGGAAGAACTTTTGGAGAATCCGCAGTGGATGGACCAGTTGTTGGCGGCCGGCGATCTCGATCGAACGTTAACGGCCGAAGAGTACCGGCTGCGCCTGGAGGAGTTTGCGGGCGCCGGAAAGCTGGAGCCGCTGACCTTGGCGCTCTACCGCAGGCGGCAGATTCTGCGGATTCTATTGCGGGACGTGCTGGGCCAGTGCGCGCTGCCGGAGGCCACCGAGGAATTGTCGAATCTGGCCGACGCGATTCTGGAGGTGACGTACCAGCGGATTCGTGGCGAGCTGCTCGCACGGCACGGCCAGCCGATGGGCGCGGGGGCGGATGGAACCCCGGTGGAGTGCGGATTCGCCGTAATCGCGCTCGGAAAGCTGGGCGGCCGGGAACTGAACTATAGTTCCGACATCGATCTGATGTTTGTTTACGGCGCGCCCGGGGAGACTACCGGCCCCGAGCCGGTGACGAATAAGGAATTTTACCAGAAGGCCGCCAACCGGCTGACCGATCTGCTATCCACCTACACCTCCGAGGGTCTCGGTTACCGGGTGGATTTGCGCTTGCGGCCGGATGGCAGCCTGGGCGAAGTTTGCATTTCGCTAGAGGCGGCCAAGAATTACTACCAGTCGCGGGCGCGCGATTGGGAACTGCAGATGATGATTAAAGCGCGCGTCGCGGCGGGCGATCCGCTGACCGGGCGCGAACTGCTGGAGTTTGTCGAGCCGCTGACGTATTCGACCACGCTCGATTTCTCCGCGGTGGAGGCGTTGTCGGCGACACGCGAGCGGATCAGCGAGAAGCTGGCGGCGCGGAACCGGGCGCGTTCCGGAAAAACCGGACTAGACGTGAAGCTGGCGCGCGGCGGGATTCGCGATATCGAATTTCTGGTGCAGTGTTTACAGCGGCTGCACGGCGGGCGCGTGCCGTGGGTGCGGCGCGGCGGCACGATGTTGGCGCTCGGGCGCCTGCACGATAAAGACCTGCTGTCGCCGGGCGAGTATTCGCGGCTTAGCTCCGCGTATCAGTTTCTACGTAACCTGGAGCACCGGTTGCAGTACGCCGAGGACCGGCAGACGCACACACTGCCGGCGGGCGTCCGGGAGATGGAAGTGCTGGCGCGCAAGATGGGAATCGGGACCACCGGCGATGCGGCGGCCGGGGCGGTGCTGGCCGAACAAGTGCGGAAGCACCTGGAGGAAGTGGCTGAAATTTATGAACGCGTGATTCACGCGCAGCGGCCGGTACACGCCAGCCCAACGGCGGAGGCTCCCACGCCGGCGGGCGAGCCCAACGGGGCCGCTCCGGCCACGGCGGGAAGCGAAGTTCCGCCTCCGGCGCCGAGCAACCTGGTGCGATTTCTCGATCAACGCGCGCCCGCGCTGGCGGCGGCCATCGGGCGGGCGAACCTGCGCCGTGGACGGCGCTCCTTCGAGCATTTTCTGGAGGAGATTTTCCCGCACAACGAATGGCTGGACTGGCTGGAAGCGGACCAAACGCTGGATGGCTATGTGTTCGATCTGTTCGAGCACAGCCCATTTTTCGCGGAGCAATTCATTCGAACGCCGGAGCTGCTGGAGGAATTGCGCGCGGTGGCGGGCGGCGAACCGGCTGCGCCGCCGCCCCGCGAGCGGGCGCTGGTGCTGGACGACCCCGCCGATCTGCGGCGCTACTACCGGCGCGAGATGGTCCGGATTCAATGCGAAAGCCTGTGCTTGAGAACACCGGTTTTCGAGACCTTGGCGCGCACCTCGGAATTGGCCGACGCGGCGGTGGCGGCGTCGTATCGGATGGCGTTGCGCCAGACGCTGGAGACGCATCCGCCGGAGGCCGCCGGTTACCGCGCTGAGGGGCAGATGATGGTGATCGCGCTGGGGCGGCTTGGCATGCGGGAATTCGATCTGGCGTCGGACGCCGACCTGCTGTTCGTCGCTCCGGATGCCGACCGCGGCGAACAGCTTTTCTGGACGCGTGTGGCCGGCCGGATGATCGGCATTATTACCGCGTACACCGGCGATGGAGTAATGTTCACCGTGGACACGCGGCTACGGCCGAATGGACGCGAGGGCGCGCTGGTGCAATCCGAGAGCAATTACCAGGAGTATTTCGAGAAGAACGCGGAAGCCTGGGAAGGCATCGCATACATGAAATCGCGCGCGGTGGCCGGAGATCTGGGGCGCGCGACCGAATTTCTGAACCGGTTGCAGCAGGTGGACTGGCGGCGCTACGGGCAAAGCGGCCGGTCGAGGAAAGATCTTGGCCCCATGCGTATGCGCCTGGAAAAAGAGCAGGGCGCCGAGAATCCGTTGAAGGCCGGGCGTGGCGGATATTACGACATCGACTTCGCGCTGATGTATTTGCGATTGAAGGGCGCCGGCATGTTCTTCACGGTGTTGAATACGCCAGAGCGGATCGACATCATCGAGAAGATGGGACACCTGGAGCGCAGCGACGCGGAATTCCTGCGCGGCGCGGCGACGTTTTACCGTTCCGTGGATCACGGGCTGCGGCTGTTTTCAGGCCATGCAGAAGGCAGCCTGCCGAATTCCGAATCGCAGCTTGAAACCTTAACCGGGCTGGTGAGCCGGTGGACGCCCGACCATCTGCGGGGGCAGCCGCTGCAGCAGGAACTGGCGCGCATACAAGAGCGTACGCGCGAATTTTTCGACCGCATATTCGGGTAGACGGTGGATAGGAAACTACCGGCTACCCCCTCCGGTGTAATTCCCGATTAAAGCCGGCTCCAGCGCCGCCGAAGAGCAGTAGTGTGGACCTGTTCCCGACACGCCTGCGCGTCGCCGTATTGCTGACGCTGGCCGTTTCGGCCATGGGCGGCCCTCCCGACAGTCCGCTTCCGGGCAAGAGCCTGGGGGACGAGAGTCTGGAAGAGTTGATGAACGTCGAAGTGACGTCCGTCTCCAGGAAAGAACAAAAGCTGTCAAAGACGGCGGCCGCCATCTTTGTGATCACGCAAAGAGGACATCCGGCGGTCGGCGGCGACGACGATTCCGGATCTGCTGCGCATGGTTCCGGGCCTGGACGTGGCGCAAATCAACACGAACTCGTGGGCGGTGTCGGCGCGGGGGTTCAACGACAAATACGCCAATAAGCTGCTGGTGCTGGTGGACGGGCGTAGCGTTTATTCGGAACTCTACTCGGGGACCGAATGGGACGTTCAGAATCCAATGCTGGAGGACATAGACCGGATTGAAGTGATCCGCGGGCCGGGTGCGACCGTATGGGGCGCGAACGCAGTGAACGGCGTCATCAACATCATCACGAAATCCTCCAAAGACACGCAAGGGGCGCTGGCTGTGGCGGGCGCAGGCGCAACGGAACGGGGCTTCGGCGAGTTCCGCTACGGCGGACAGTTGGGGTCGAGCGGCTACTACCGGGCGTATGCGAAAACTTTCGACCGGAGTCCCCTGGGCGGGGCCGGGGGAGGGTCGACGGAAGGCGATTGGTCTGGTGTCCGCGGGGGTTTCCGGATGGATTGGAATGCATCGCCGCGGGACGTCCTGATGGTGGAAGGCGATTCGTATAGTTCCGGGTTGCATCGCACGATAGACTCGCTGACTCTGATGGCGCCCTTCGACGGGACGCGGGCGGGCCGGGCGCAATCCGATGGCGCCACGCTGTTGACGCGGTGGCGTCGTCGTCTCGCGAATGGCTCCGAGACGGTATTGCAGATTTCCTACGAGCATTCCGGCCGGCAGGAATTGTTCGCGGCGCCGGCGCTCGATATCGTGGACGCCGATTTTCAAGACACGATGCCAGTGGGAAAACGAAATTCGATTGTGTGGGGCGTGGGGTACCGGTTCACGGGTCTGCAGGTTGCCGGACACGGCGGAATGCCGTTCCCAACGCAAAGCCGCCAGGACAATCTGTTTGACGCGTTCGTGCAGGATGAGATCGGCCTCGCGCCGGAAACCCTGACGCTGACCGTGGGATCGAAATTCGAGCACAATCCGTTCTCGGGATTCGAAGTGCAGCCGAGCGCCCGGCTGGCGTGGACGCCGGGCGCTCGGCAGACTTTGTGGGCGGCGGTTTCGCGGGCGGTGCGCACACCGTCGGTGACCGACACGGGAATCGACCTTATCGCAGCGGTAGTTCCCGGACCAGGCGGCCTGCCGGCCGTAGTGACGGCGCATGGAAATCCAGACTTCCACTCCGAGGATCTGGAGGCGAATGAACTGGGCTACCGCCTGCAACCGTCCAGCCGTGTGTCGGTGGACGTGGCGGCATTCTTCAATTCCTACACGAATCTGCGATCCGTCGAGTTGGACGCCCCGTACTTCATCGCCACGCCGGCGCCGGGATATCTTGTCGTTTCATCGGAGTTCGGGAATCAGGTAAGCGCGCGGACATACGGCGTGGAACTGTCGGCCAATGTGAAGCTGGCCGGGTGGTGGAGACTCAGCCCGGGCTATACGTGGCTGAAGATGGTTCCATCGACGTCGGCGGGCAGTCAGGACATCACGACGGTAACTGGCCTTGCGCACGGCAGTCCCCAACATCAATTCCAGATTCGTTCCTATCTGGATCTGCCGTGGCGATTGGAATTCGACGCGTCGGTCTATTCGGTTGGCGGATTGCCGGCGCAGAGCATCCCGGGGTATGTGCGGAGCGATGCGCGCCTCGGGTGGCGCGCCACACCGCGCGTGGAGCTGAGTATCGCGGGGGAGAATCTGTTAAACGGCGCACACCTGGAGTTTTTCATTCCCGAGGAGCTGGACGCGTTGCCGCTGGAGTCCCGTCGGAGCGTGTACGGAAAGGTGACATGGCAGTTCTAACGGCCCGGCGAAATGGGGCGCACAATTGCCTGCCGCAAGCTGCGGAGATCTGAAGCCGGTGGAATCCGGCGGGAGTATCGACGGAAAGAGTGCTGGGTGATTCTAATCGCAGTTGTGGCGGCGTGGCTGCTGGCGGAGGCTGGCCCTGTAACGGGCGCGGAGCCTCCGGCCCGGACTGCTTCGGAATATCAGGTTAAGGCGGCGTTCGTGTACAACTTCGCGAAATTTGTGGAGTGGCCGCCGCCGGTGGATGGTCCGGCGGGGTTCTGCGTGTTCGGGGAGGCGACGGTATTTTCGGCGCTGGAGCAAGTGGTTCGCGGCAAGCTGATCGCAGGCCGCACGGTGGAGGTGAAACGGCTGAAGCAAGTGGAGGATCCGCGCAGGGAATGCCAGATTTTATTTATTGCCGGCGGGGATGCCGGATCGGCGCAGGAGCGCGCAGCGGCGCTGGCGGAGGGTAGTAGCGCGGGCGTGTTGACGATTGGCGAGTCGGATGGTTTTCTCGAATCGGGCGGAATCATTAATTTTCTACTGAAAGACAAGAAGGTGCGGTTTGAGATCAACCTGGCGGCGGCGCGGAAGGCGCGGCTGACGATCAGCTCCAAATTATTGCAGTTAGCGGCGGATGTGCGCGGGGACGCGGAGAGCGGAAAATAGAGATGCGGCGATTCCGGGACATTCCGATCCAGCGCAAGCTGACGCTGCTGACGGCGCTGACGGCGGGGGTGGCGCTGGTGCTGACGTGCGCGGCGTTTCTCGCCTATCAGTACGTGGATATGCGGGAAGAGATGGCGGCCGCGCTCGAAACGCTGGCCGATGTGATCGCCAACAATACCACTGCGTCGTTGA
>JBDTAT010000604.1:0-4369 GCA_039924505.1 Bryobacteraceae bacterium | reverse complement strand
GTCTCGCCACAGGCCTCAAACCATTCGGGCGGAGGCACGCCGACCCGGTGCGCCAACTGCGCTTCGTAGAGCGATGCCGGCTCCAATCCGGTCCGATACAGTCCTTCATACAACACATTTTTAAGCGGTCCGCTTCCCACTTGGAGCGCCGCACTACCCTGAATCTGCTCGCCCGCCGCCAGCGGCGGAATATTCCCCTGCGAGCCATCGTACACCTTCACCGATCCATTCACTCCAACCACAATAAGCTGTCCGCTCGGCGAGGGCTTCAAGTACAGTGCCCCGCCCTCCGCCAGCCGGCCTTGTACACCATCGCCCGAAAAGTTCCAAACGACGCCCGAACCCAGCGTCTCATAAGCGCCGCCGGAAACGCCGCCGCGATTCAACATCGCCAGCGCGCCGCCGTTCTGTTGTGTGTGCTTATCCCAAAGAATCGCCTGCTCCAATGTGGATTCCGTGCCGTCTGGTTCGGTCGCATTCGCCGAGACATTCTGCGTCAGGACCAGCATCGACGTCAGCGCATGGGCCGAGCTGAAATTGCGCCGGGTATCCTCGCCGCGGCATCGCTTGATCAACACGTTCTGCGACGCGTCGGCAAAAAATCCGCCGCCATAGCCGTCGCCATAATCCTGAGCGCCCAGCACGGTCGAATCGAGTATGCCGATCCGCGCGCTGGATCGCACATGTATTCCGGCGCGCGCGACGTTACGCACCAGCACGTCGATCACCCAGCCGTTGCGCACGCCCTCGAAGTACACGCCAGTCCCATGCGGACGTCCAGTCGCCGCCAATTGATTGTTGGCGAAATGTATCGCGAGGCCCTTCACGCCGTCGTTGCTCTTCATCTGGCCGTCGGTCAGCCGGATACGCACGGGATTGTTCGCCGGATCCAGTGTCCACGGAATGGGCGCGTCGACAATAATTCGATTACCCGATCTCGCCGTCACCTGCCGCAGATAGCTGAATGAGTATGCCGAATTGGACGAGTCCGCCGGCCAGCGGTCCGGATCGGCGGAATTCGCATTCACCAAACCCGCCCAAAAGTATTGCTGCACGACAATCCAATCGCCGGGATTCACATGGGACGCGTCAACCGTATCGATTTGCTGATCGCCTTCCTGCACGATTTTCGATACGGTGGCGATCACCGGCCCTTGATCCACCCATCCGGTATTCGAAGCTCCGGCCTGCTTGCCGAACGTGAACACGCCGTCGTAAGGATCGCCGGTGGAAGCGTAGCCGGCCGGAATTTCGAGCAATGTTCGATCGCTGCCCGCTCCCTCAATCGACACATTGCTGTACGGGATCGCAATGGGCGAGGAAACGATGAACGCACCGACCGGAAGTATAACTGTACCGCCGCCCGCCTGCCCCGCCGCGTCCACGGCCGCCTGCAATGCCGCTGTAATATCCCCGGTAGCCGTCACGTTAATTGCGTTGCACGGCATCGTTCCCGGACTCGAAGCCCCAAGAAAGTACCCGGCGTAGGAATAATCGTCAAGCTTCCACGCGCGTCCACTGAAATTCACCTGCGCCGGAATGTATGCGCCATGGTCCGTGGTTAACAGGCGGGAGGTCCACGTCTGGGCGCCCGCCGGGAGACACACCAGCACGCCCAGTAACATGCCCAACGCCACTCGCATTCGCCCCAGCGTCATACCAGTGGACGTATTATTCCACGATCCGGCGAGCAAGTAAACGAAAGGTAGTACTGGTTACTCAGAACTTCCTCTGGTAGACCGCGAGAACCGTAGTAGCGGCGCGCGGCTAAGCAAAACCAATGCATTGCCGAGCGGCGACCAGAGGGAGAGGTTTCTACTACCGACTACTAGAAATTTGCGAGCTTGGCGGACCTTTCATTCTTCGCGCGCTCAAACCGCTCGATCATATCGGCCGGCATTCGACGCTGAGCCTTCATCGCTTCGAAAATTCGATCCTGGTCCATCAGATAGGCCTCGACTTCAGCCGGGTGCTCCAAGATGAAGGTGATTGCGCCATATACCTTCGCCAACGAACCAATGGATGGATAGGCTTCGAAAATCGCTTCCGCCGATCGCCCTCGCCGAAAATCGTAAGTGACGGTGTCCAGGCCAATGCGCGTTCCTGCAAGGTAGTACCCACCGTTATGAATCTCGACGCATTCGTTGGCCGGCATCATCGCAATTGCTGTCCCCTCCCAGCTTACCTCAGCACGGATAAGCCGCCGAGCCGGCAGTACTGGTTGCTTGGGCCTTCCGCTTTAGAACCAAATCTTCACACCGAATTCGATTTCACGATTCGGTGCGGCCGTCGAGGTGATTCGGCCAGCCTGGGCGTTGGCGATCGCGGCATTCGGCGCCCCAAAATGCGCGGAGTTGGTCAGGTTAAAAAATTCGGCGCGAAATTCCACGTAGCGCTCCTCCGTGAAGTGGAAATTGCGCTGCGCCAGAAAGTCCAGGTTTACCAAACCGGGCGCGCGGATCACGTCGCGCGCTGAATTGCCAAACAAAAACGGAGTCGCCGGCTGGAAACAAGACACCTGAAACCACGCGTCAACCGTTCTCTTCGCAGCGTCCAGATTTCCATCGCAGACCCGGTTCGGCCGCGCCGGCGTTGTCGTGTTCGCCGGATTCGGACTCACCGTGGGCGTAATCGGATAACCAGCCTGCGCCACCACGATGCTGCCGGTCTGCCATCCGCCGGCAATCCAGCGCATCGCCCGTGAGCCGCCCAGAAAACCTCCCGCCCGCCCAACCGGCAGCTCATAAATCACGCTCGTCACAAAACGGTGGCGTATGTCGTAACCCGAGTCCGCCTTTTCCGCCGCGGCGTCGTTCGGATTTTGCGGAAACGACCCGCCGACGTTGTCCTCGTGATTCAGAACATTGTCGAGCGAGTGGCTCCAGGTGTAGTTTGCGATAACCGAAAGGCCCTTGCGGAAACGGCGCTCGAAACTCGCCTGCAACCCGTGATAGGTGGCGTGCGCATAAGGCGTTTCATATTCCACTTGACCCCACGCCGGAAACGGACGCCGCGGGTTCACCGCGCCTGGCCCCGGAACCGGCGCGTTCAGGTCCGTAAGACCCGACAGATCCGAACTGCTCGATCCCACATACGACAGTGTCACCGAATTACCCGAGCCCAACTGCCGCTGCACGGAAAAATTCCATTGGTCCACAACCGGCATCGGAAAGATTGTCGAAATCGAGTAGACGTTCGGGTTGTTCAGGTTCACCGGATTCAACAAGCCGGCTGAAAATCCAGCCGCCAACGGCACGCTTGAAACCGCGGCGGTTGTCGGCGACGTTTGCACCACGTTCACCAGATACGGCGGATTCGCCGTTCCCGAATCGTTGTTTCCCGTGTAGCCGGGGAATCCATAAAATATGCCGAAGGCGCCCCGCAGCACGGTGTTGGCGCCGATGCGGTATGCCAGGCCGGCGCGCGGCGCAAAATTCGTTTTTTCCAGATTCACAAATGTTCTGTTCAAGTAGCTTCCCGATTGCGCCGGAACCAGCGTTCCATACGCGGGACTGCGCGGATCGACATCGAAGTTGGTCTGCGCATTATCGCGCTCCCACCACGGCGTCTGCAGTTCGTACCGCAGACCCAGGTTCACGGTCAACCGCGGCGTCACCTTCCAGGAGTCGTTCACGAACAACCCGTAATAGTGATTGCGCAGATGCATCACCTGGAATGTTCCGAGACCCGCCGTCGCCGTCTGGCCCAGCAGCAGGTCCGCGAGTTCCGACCCTTTTCCCTGCCCCGGTGTCTTCGACGTGAACTGGCCCGTGAAAGTAAAAGACCCGCGCGGCATGTTGGCGCTGTCCGCAAAATTGTGCGTGTCCTTGAACTCAACTCCGAAGCGTACATCGTGATTCCCGTGGTTCCAGGAAACCGTGTCGTTCAACTGCGCCAGTTGCACCGATTTCAGGTTTGGCGTGAACGTTTTGTTCCCCAAGCTGGAGAACGCGCCCATGTTAAGGGAAGGCAGGCCCGTGATTCCCGCCAGCGCCGGAATGCTGCTGAATCCAAATTGGCCGAACAGCGGCTCGGGCGCGGGTGAAAGCTGATTCGACGAATTATGCGTGTACCCGGCGTGAATTTCGTTCACCAGTGCCGAGGTGAAAATGTGTGTCTCCGACATCGCCATCGACCAGGCATTCACCGGAACATCGACCGGAAACTGCCCGGTGGCGCCGCCATTGCCAGGGGGAGCGAAGACGCTGCTAAGGTCCTTCTCTCCCGTTCCCCGGCTGTAGCGGAAAAACGCCATATCGCGGGCCGCGATCTGCTGATCGAAGCGCGTGTCCAACTCATCTGCGTTATTCGTCGTCGCCTGATTGGATGCGTAATTGTTCACGCTTCCCGGCAGGTTCGGCGCCGGATA
>JBDTAT010000603.1:0-4939 GCA_039924505.1 Bryobacteraceae bacterium | reverse complement strand
GATGTCGGTGCTCGATCAGCCGCTGGTGCGAGTGGGAGTCGCGATTCTGGTGCTGGTGGGGGCCGCTGCGGCGCTGTGGCATCATTATGCGCAGCGCGTGGCCGGACAGACGGCATCCGCGGCGGCTGCAGTGCCGTTGACGTCCTATCCCGGGCAGGAAATCGATCCCACATTTTCCGCCGACGCCACGCAGATTGCCTATGCGTGGAAGCAGGCGCCATCTGAAAATTTTGCCGTTTACACCGAAGCTGTCGGCTCCGGACATCCCCTCCGGCTCGGCGGCGATTCTCAGGACGAAGTGAGCCCGGCGTGGTCGCCAGACGGCCACTCCATCGCCTTCGTGCGCCGCACCGCCCCCGGCCGCGATGAAGTGGTTGTGGCGCCGGCGCTCGGCGGAACCGAACGCAAGATCTGCGCCCTGCGAATAGAGTCGCCGGAACCTGTGCTCGCCTGGGCGCCTGGCGGAAAGTGGCTGATCGCATCCAATCACGCAGACTCCGGGCCGGGCGAATCCGCGCAGTTGGTGCGGATCTCCGTTGAGACCGGCAAAACGGGGCAACTTACGCACGCCGAGCCTGGGGTCGAGGATCTGGAGCCGTCGATCGCCCCCGATGCGCGCACCGTCTTGTTTTGCCGGCGCCAGAGCGGCGCCAGTCTCATCGGCGGTCTGCCGATGGACGCCGATGGCGCGGCCGCCGGCGACGCGCAGCCACTCGCGATCCCCGGTTTCGCAGGATCCGAAGCGCATAGCCCGCGGTGGCTGCCCGGTGGCGGCGAATTCGCTTTCGTTTCGAATAGAGGCGGACTGGATCGCATCTGGCGGGCTCGGATTTCCGGCTCTCGCGTGGAAACTCCGCGCGTGTTCGCCGCCGGCCAGCCGGGCACGGTGTTGGGCGGCTTAACGATTGCGGTCAGCGGCAGCCGGATGGCCTTCAGCCAGACGTCGCCCGGGTCTGAAATCATGCGCCTGGATCTTGCCGGCATCCGGCAAGGGCACCTCAGCCCTGGCGTTCGCCTTATTGCCGGCGCGCGCGAACAGGACCTTCCGCAATTTTCTCCGGACGGCAATCTGATTCTATTTGAGTCCACCCGCACCGGCGCCAGGCAAATCTGGTTCTCGCGCGCCGATGGTTCCAGCATCTCGGCGTTAAATTCCACCCATTCCCTGCTCGCCGGATCGCCGCGTTGGTCCCCGAATGGAGAGTTCGTCACGTTTGAAATGCTCGCCGGCGCCCGCCCGGAGGTGTACGTGGCGCCGGCGATGGTGGGCGGCAAACCGCGGTCCCTCACCACCGGCGCCAAGGGCGGACGCACGCCGGACTGGTCGCCGGACGGAAAATGGATTTACTTCAGCTCCAGCCGCACCGGCCGGATGGAGGTCTGGAGGATGGCGGCGGATGGCGGCGAGCCGCAGCAGATCACCCGTTCGGGCGGCTGGTCGCCGGTCTGCTCTCCTAACGGCGAATACTTGTATTACCAGCACGACTCCACTCCGGTATCCGCTCTGTGGCGCCGGTCCATCGGCGCCGGAGCGGACAAGGAGATTCTGGACTCCGTCGTCGATCGCGCGTTCGCGCCGGTTTCCACCGGGATTTACTATCTCGAGAACGCCGCCGCCGGAACCACCAATCTCCGATTCCTCGACACCCGCACCGGACAATCCAGCACCGTGACGAGCCTGCCCGGCGCGATTCTTCCCGGCCTCTCTGTTTCCGCCGACAGCCAATGGGCATTATTCGCCGAACGCGCCCCCAGCGCCGATCTGATGCTGGTGGAGGGGTACCGCTAAGCGAGGTTGGCCCCTTGCCGGTCCGGGCGATCTGCGCTGCGCAGCGTTCCGCGCCGCAGCGCGCGCTGCTTCAGCATCACGAAGAATACCGGCACCAGAATCAAGACGTGGATGGTGGATGTAATCATGCCGCCGGCAATTGGCGCGGCGATCGGTTTCATGACGTCGGATCCTACGCCGGTCTCCCAAAGAATGGGCATCAGGCTGGCCAGCACCGCCGTCACCGTCATCAGTTTCGGACGCAGACGTTGCACCGCGCCTTCGATAGCCGCCTCCACAATTCCGCCGGCGTCCACCGTCCCGCCCGCCGCCAGCCGCCGCTCCAGCGCCTCGTCCAGATACACCACCATCACCACGCCCGTTTCCACCGCAATTCCGAATAACGCAATGTAGCCCACCCAGACCGCCACGCTGAAGTTGTAGCCCAGCAGCCATTGCGCCAGCAGACCTCCGGTGGCCGCATAGAGCGTCGGAAATATCAGCACCGCCGCTTCCGCCACCGAATGGAACACCATGTAGAGCAGCAGGAAAATTACAAATAATACCACTGGCACAATCAGCTTCAGGCGCTGGCGCGCGCGTACTTCGAACTCGTATTCGCCCGCCCATTGAAAACTGAAGCCCGGCGGCGGCGCGAGTTTGTCGCGCAGCAATTTGCCGGCGCGCGACACATAACCGCCGTAGTCCTTGGTTCGCAAATCGAGGTACACGTAGCCGGTCAGCGCTCCGTCCTCGTCGCGAATCATCGCGGGCCCTCTTGAAAACGATAGTTTCGCCAGCTCGCCGAGGGGAACCTGGGCTCCCGCCGGGGTGGCGATCTGAACCATCCGCAACTTCCCGATGTTGTCCCGGAAATCGGGCGCATAGCGGACCGCGACTGGATAACGCTCGCGCCCCTCGACGGTTTCGGCGATGGTCTCGCCGCCGATGCCGAAGCGGATGGCGCGCTCGACGTCGCCCACGGTCAGCCCATACCGCGCGGCCTCTGCGCGATTCACATCGATGTTCAGATAGAAGCCCTGCGCCACACGCTCGGCAAAAACGGATCGCGTCTCCGGCAGCACGCTCAGAATCTGCTGCACGCGCGCGCCCAGCTCCTCGATACCTTCCAGACTCGGCCCCTGCAGCTTGATCCCGACGGGCGTCTTGATGCCGGTCAGCTCCATGTCCAGCCGATTTTCAATCGGCATGGTCCACGTATTCGACAAGCCGGGAAACTGGAGCTTGGCGTCCATCTCCGAAATCAGCTTTTCCTGCGTCACTCCCGCCCGCCATTGGCTGCGCGGCTTCAGCGTGACGGTGGTGTCGTACATATCGAGCGGCGCGTTGTCGGTGGCGCTATCCGACCGGCCGGCCGAGCCAAACACGCTCTCCACCTCCGGGAACCGGCGCAGAATGCGGTCCTGCTCGCCGAGCAGTTGCGACGCCTGCGCGAGCGAAATGCCCGGCAGCGCCGTCGGCATATAGAGCAGCGCCCCTTCGGCCAGCGGCGGCATAAACTGGCTGCCCAAGCGAAACGCGAGCGGCAGCGTACACGCCAGAAACAGCAGGTTGATCAGCACCGTGGTTTTCGGAAACCGGAGGCACGTCCGCAGCACCGGCAGATAAAGCGCTTGCGTGAAGCGCGACACCGGGTTACGCGCCTCCGGCCGCAGTTTTCCCCGCAGAAACAGCAGCATCAGCGGCGGCGCCAGCGTAATGGTCAGTAACGACGATAACCCGACGGCCAGCGTCTTGGTCCACGCCAGCGGCCGGAACATGCGGCCCTCCTGCGCCTCCAGCAAAAATACCGGCAGAAACGAAACGACGATAATCGCCAGCGAGTAAAAAATCGCCGGCGCCACCTGCTTGGCCGCATCGAGCAATATCTTTCGCCGCTGGGTTTCTGTAATGCCGGTCCCACTGTGTTCCGACAGACGCCGGTAGCCGTTTTCCACGATCACGATACTGGCGTCCACCAACACGCCAATCGCCAGCGCCAGTCCGCCCAGCGACATGATGTTCGAACTCACCCGCAGATAGTACATGGGGAGAAAGGTCACCACCACCGCCACCGGCAGCGTCAAAATTGGAATCAGCGCGGAGCGGAAATGGAACAGGAAAACGACGATCACCAGGCTGACGATGACCGCTTCCTCCAGTAGGTCTCGCTTTAACGTGTCGATGGACGCGCGAATCAGGCCGCTGCGGTCGTAGCCCGATACAATCTCCACGCCCGCGGGCAGGGCGCCGGAAAGATCGGCCAGCTTCTTCTTCACGCCGGAGATGACGTTCAGCGCGTTCATGCCGTAGCGCATCACCACAATGCCGCCCACCGTCTCTCCTTCGCCGTTCCATTCCGCCACGCCGCGGCGGATGTCCGGCCCGAAGGCCACGCTGCCCAGATCGCGCACCAGCACCGGCGTGCCATTCTTGCTCGCCACCGGAATCGTCTCCAGATCCGCGAGTGAATGGAGATAGCCCAATCCGCGGATCATGTACTCGGCGCCACTCATCTCCATCAGCCGGCCGCCGGTTTCCTGAGTGCTGTCCCGCACGCGATCGATCACCAGGGAAAGCGGGATGTTGTAGGCCCGCAGTTTGTCCGGGTCGAGGCGCACCTGGTATTCGCGCACGAAACCGCCGATGCTCGCCACCTCGGCCACGCCCGGAACCGTTTCGAGCTGGTAGCGAAGAAACCAGTCCTGCAGCCGGCGCAAATCCGCCAGGCTGAGATGATGATTGCGATCGACGATGGCGTATTCGTAGACCCAACCGGCGCCGGTTGCGTCCGGCCCGATGGTGGGATGCGCGTTCGCCGGCAATCTCCCTTCGATCTGCTGCAAATATTCAAGCACCCGTGAACGCGCCCAGTAGAGGTCGGTTCCATCCTCGAACACCACGAAGACGTAGGAATCGCCGAACATGGTTTGCGCGCGGACGGCCTTCACATGCGGCGCGGCTTCGAGCGCGGTGACAATCGGGTAGGTCACCTGGTCCTCGATCAAATTGGGCGGCTGGCCCTGCCAGGCGGTGTGAACGATCACCTGCGCGTCGGAGATGTCGGGCAGCGCGTCCAACGGAATCCGGCGCATCGCCCAAACGCCACCCAGCACCAGCAGCAGCGTCGCGGCGAATACCGGAAACCGGTTGCGCGCGCACCAGTCGATC
>JBDTAT010000602.1:0-2640 GCA_039924505.1 Bryobacteraceae bacterium | reverse complement strand
GGCTCGCGATACTCGATCCGGTACGCGCCGACCCGGTCGATGATGGCCGCCAGGACAGGATCGGCATTTTTCAGGTGGTGAAGGGCATTCCGCATGGAACACGTTCGCGTTGGGCTGCATCTATCATAAAAGAGAATATGAGACGCGCGCTCCCGTTGTTTGCCGCGGCGCTGCTGGCCACGCCGCTTTATCCGCAGGATGCGCCGCCCACCATTAAGGTGGATGTCAATCTTGTCAACGTGCTGTTCTCGGTGCGGAATAAATCCGGCGGCCTCGTGGGAAACCTCGAAAAGAGCGACTTTACGATTGCCGAAAACGGGCAGCAGCAGGAGATTAAATACTTCACGCGCGAAGCGGATTTGCCGTTAACCCTCGGCCTGCTGGTGGATGTCAGCTTGAGCCAGCAGCGGCTGATTGAAACCGAGAAGCGTGCGGCCTCGGCGTTTTTCTCCCAGGTGCTGCGGAAGAAAGATGAAGCGTTTCTGATCAGCTTTGGCGAGGACGCCGAATTGCTCCAGGATTATACGAATTCGGCCCGGCTGCTGAATTCCGGGCTTGACCAATTGAAGCTCAGCGCCCCCGTCGGTGGCTTGCATCCAGGGCCGGTTCCAACCATGTCGCACATGCGCGGAACCATTTTGTACGACGCCGTTTATCTGGCCACGGCCGAACAATTGCGCGGCCAGGTGGGCCGCAAAGCAGTGGTGCTTATCACGGACGGCATCGACGAAGGCAGCCGTTACACCAAGGAGAAAGCTATTGAGGCGGCGCAAAAAGCCGACGCCATTATCTACAGCATCGAATATATGGACCGCGGCGCCTATGGCATGTTCATGCCGAGCGATTCGGCCTTGCGCCAGATGTCGGAAGACACCGGAGGCCGCGTTTTCAGAGTCGACCGCAAGCATTCGCTCGACGACGTCTTCCGCGAAATTCAGGACGAATTGCGGAGCCAGTACGCCATCGGCTACGCGCCCACGAACTCCGCCCGGGACAGCACGTTCCGCAAAATCGACATTCGCACCACTTCGAAAGATTTGAAGGTGCAGGCGAGGAAGGGATACTACGCTACCCCAGCCCCAGCCGAGTAGTGTCGCTGCGCCCGGCCCCGGCGCCAAGTATAATTACACTAGGCATGCAAGTGAGACATAACCGGGCGGCCCAGACAATTCTGGTGCTGCTGATCATCTCCGGGTTTGTCTTTTCGCAAGCCGTCTCTCAAAGCGCCACCCATTCCCACGAGCCCGCCGATCACTGCTGCGTGGTCTGCCACATCGGCCATTCCCTGCTATTGCAGCCCAGCCCGTCGTTCACGCTTTCGCAACCTACCCCTCTGATCGTCTGGAATCCTCGCGCCGAACGCAAACCGGCCGCGCGGGAGCCGCTGATTCTCGCCAGTGCCTCGCGCGGACCTCCCTGCCCGCCCGTACTTCTTTGAATTGAATTTCAGGGAGCAGCGGCCGGGGCTCCACCGGCGGCCGCTATTTCCAGCAACTCATATTTCATGGAAGCGCAAAGGGTGCGGCGCGCACCCGTCCGTGGCAGGAACAATTTCGCGCCGCATTCCGTTTTGCACAGGTTCCATGGAAGCGCAAAGGGTGCGGGGCGCTTCCCGTCCGCGGCGGGAACAATTTCGCGCCGCACTCCGTTTTGCGCGGGTTCCATGGAAACAGAAGCGGCGCCTCTTGCCTTGACGCAGGGGAGCATCCGCTGGGAGATCTTTCTAATGAAAATTACATGTTTATTCATTGCTCTATTTCTAGCGATATTCGCGGCCGGCCCTTACGCGCGGGCGCAGCTTGGCAATACCGGCTCTATTCAGGGATCTGTGACAGACCCCTCCGGCCTGCCGCTCCAAGTCGCTTCGGTGACCATCCGGAATCGCGCCAGCGGCTATGAGCGTGTGATAAAAACCGACAGCGCCGGCGCGTTCCGCGTGATGAACGTTCCGTTCGATTCGTATCATATCGACGTGAGTGCCCCGGGTTTTGAAGCCACGCATCAGGACGTGCCGGTGCGCACCGCCGTGCCGACAACGTTGAAATTCTCCTTGAAATTGGGTATCGAGACCACCTCGGTCACGGTAGAGGAGTCGGCCGATTTGATTGAGCGCGTGCCCGAAGCTCACGTCGATATCAGCGACACCGAAATTTCCAAGCTGCCGATCACCAGTACCGGAACCGGGCTCAGCGATCTGATTACACTCTCGGCGCCGGGCGTCGTGGCCGATTCCAACGGCTTCTTCCATCCGCTGGGCGACCACGCGCAGACTTCGTTTATGGTGGATAACCAGCCCATCAGCGACCAGCAGAGCAAGCAGTTTTCAACCCAACTGCCGCTGAACGCGATTCAATCGGTGGAGGTGACCACCGGCCCGCCCCAGGCCGAATACGGCGACAAAACCAGCCTCATCGTCAACACCACAACCAAGAGCGGTCTGGGCCAGAAAATGTTTGGCGGCATCGCGGCTAAGGCCGGATCGTTTGGAACGTACGGGGAGGAGGCGAGCCTCGGCGGCGGGAACGGTAAGATCGGCAACTTCATCGTGTTCAATGCCGAGCGCACCGGCCGCTTCCTGGACACCCCGGAGTTTTCCGCGTTTCACGACCGCGGCAACGACGCGACCGCATTCGATCGCCT
>JBDTAT010000601.1:0-9202 GCA_039924505.1 Bryobacteraceae bacterium | reverse complement strand
AGAACACGGTGCGCCCAAGGTTCATGCCCCATGGTGGCAGCCCTCGGTTCGGATTCTGAACTTTCAAATCGCGGCAAGACAGAAAGTGCCCTAAACGCCCGTTGCTCAGTAAGTTGTCATGGACACATCGAGAGTTAGCCGGACACTAGTGAATGTAGATCTGTATATTCACGACCATGACGAGTTCGCTCGCCAACTTGAATCCTTTATGGACGGGATGCCCAACGCGGCTCCAGAAGATATTACCAAGACCGCGTATACAATCGCACTGTCAGTGTTCGCCGCGCATGATGTCAATCAAGTTGGCCGGAAGGCGTCCGCCACATTCTTCGAGATCCTAATCGGCCACATGATCGCACGGGCAGTTGGAATTTCTCCCCGCAAGAGAGTGCGCATGCCGGAGTCCAACACGGAGTTGCCAACGGATTACGTATTCGATCCGGGCCGAAAAAGCCGGAAGGTGCATCTTCCGATTAAGACATCGACACGCGAGCGTGCGGTCCAAGCATGGGTCCATCAACTTGTGCTGGATCGCATCTTCGGGACTGGCGTCTACAGGGGAATACTGGTCGTTTCAGGAGAGACCAAACGAAACACGAAAACAGGCGAGATAGTCGAAATCTGCGTTCCCCAGCAATTGCAGATGTTCCAATCAAGGGTTGCTGAACTCAGCCGCGTTTAGTACCTCGATCCACCCCAGGCCTATCTCGCTTTGGCCGATGGGTTCCCCCGCATTCACGTAAAGCCGTTCGGCGAAGCGTTTGGCGACCTCAAAGAGTTGATCCAGATCTAGAGTCTCGTTTTGCATGGCTTCTTTCGGAACACCAGAAAATAGGAGTGGTTCTTTCGCGCATGACGCTGGCGAAGGATTCGGCTGACGCCGGGCTTCCCGTTTCTAACCAGTACGAATACGTCTTCGGCAATGAAATTCTTAGCCAAATGATTGATGATTTCCACGTGAGTTAGTCGCTGCCGGCAGGCGCACACCTCATCCTGGCACTTGACGACGTAGATGCCCGAATTCTTCAGTACCCGCCAGGCCTCGTCTGCTGAACGGTAATAAAGGTCCAAAACGGCCTCGTGGTACTTGAGACCAGTCTTGTTGTCGCCGTTGTTCCGGTAGTACCGCTCAAAATTCTGATGTCCCACGTGTGCGGTGCCGCCAGGAGTGTGCATATAGGGGGGTCAAACACAACACAGTCGATAGTCTCCGATTCGTATGCAAGCCGCCGTGAGTCTACGCCCCGAACGATGTCGGTAGCCAATACTTTATAAACACCAGCCGGAACGTCCTTCCAGAACACCCCGCGCCCAAACGTCACGTCGGCCACAGTGCTTCCCGTAGGCACGTAGAGTGAGAGGATCGACGGAAACATTTCCGCGTTCGTGCCAACGGCGGCTGTGAACACGAGATCGTTAGTCGACACACCGTCAGGCGACTTGCGCGGGCGAGTGCCTTTGCCTTGAATCAACACGTTGGTTCGCGGAGTTTCTTCAAAGAGAACCTGCTGCGTCGCTGCACTCATCTGTTTCATAGCCTACACCAATCCTTATCGTCAAAGCCATGTTTTTCATCGCGCCTTCGTGAAATCCCGCAGCCCCGGCGTCCAATTTTGGACTGCAGCCGGATGATTTGAAGATCCGATGCGGCTTCGGCGGGGTTGGCCTACCGTTACCCGATCGGCGCGCCAACGCTGATCGGAGATCTCGTTTTCACGGTCTAAGCTTACAGCAAGCTGCTTCCTGATGTCAATAGGCGCGTGTCAATCTTTGTCAATCTGGCTCGCGTTTCATAGCGATCACAGCCGCCGGGATCTTTTATTGGGGGGCCTTAGCCAGTCGCATGACCGGCAGCGGTCCGAGCACCTATTCCCGCGAATCATTGCGCCGCCTGCCGCCAGATCGCGTTTTCCGCATCGCAGCGATCCGCTTGTAGTACTCCGGCCCACGCTCCGCAGTTTTCAGCCCGCCTTTTTTTCCGAGTCTCGCTGGGGCGCTGGCAATTGCACAAGACAGACGCTCTGCCCGCCTAAGCGTTTCCGTTAGGATTGCCCGGCACTCCGCCAGCGTCGCCGCGGAGATGGCTGCCCGGAGACTATCGCAGAGATTCGCTAGTTCAGCCTGATGTTTCTCCGGAACGTTCATGCCTCACGGTAGCAAGAACGGATACGGCAGACATATCGGCCCGCTGTCAGAGGCCAAACCCGCACAGCGCTAGGAACCCTCCCGCACTCCTACGCCCCCGGCAACTTCCCTCCAGCCCCGTTCGCCTGAATATAGATGCTTACAACAATAAGCGCAAAGGGCGCGGTGCTCGCACGACCGTCCGAGGCACGAACTATTTCGCGCCCACTCCGTTCTGCGCGTGTTCTTCGAACAGGCAATGGGTGCGGCGCGTGCCACGATCCGAGGAAGGAACCATTTCGCGCCGCGCCCCGTTTTGCGCACCTTCCTTATGAGACGCGGCTGGGACGCGAGCCAAATTTAACAAGATACGCTTTATCGTGTACTCTGGCGATAAGGAGCCTCGAGCATCGGGGACTCAAACGACTTTATGAACGCAGCGGCGGAAGCGGAATACGTTCCGGCCGCGGCCTCATGGATACCATTGAGGATACTCTCGACCGCCTCGATAAAGCCAGTCTTCCGCGCAATCACCCGAATCTCCCCAAGCCGCCAAACCGGTGCGAGCCTGGAATTTCCGCCGCCGTTGCGGAATTCGCCGGCTGGCTCCGCTTTGCCAGCCCGCGCGGTGTTGATAGAATCCGCCGCTCGCGTCCGCATCGGCCCTCCGCTTTACGCGATAAAGTACTTCTCTCCGGCGAGTAGCCCATTGACACGCGTCTCAGGTTCGCTACACTCTACTAAGGCGCATCAATCACAGCCCAAGCGATTCGACCATGCTAAAAACTCGAAAGACCCGTCCCGACCCGGTTCCAGTTCCCCGGACCTATATCAGCAGTGAAGTATCGCAGGTGGCCGGCGTCAGTCTGCGGCAGCTTCAGTGGTGGGACGAACGCAAGGTCGTTTCACCCCGTCACGAAGGCCACAAACGCGTCTACCTTCCCGAGGAGGTCATCGAAATCACGGTGATCGCCGAACTGCGCCGCAAAGGTTTTTCGCTTCAGAAGATTCGCCGGGTATTGCGCTTTCTGCAGCGCGAAATGGGACGCCGCCTCAGTGAAGTGGTGGGATCGAATTCCGACCTGCATCTGGTCACCGACGGCAAGTCGATTTATCTCGAAGAACGCCCGGACCGCATCATCGATATCCTCAAGAACGCCCGCCAGCCGATGTTCCTGGTCTCGGTCACCGATCAGGTGAAGCGCCTGGAAACTGCCGCTCCCCGCCGGCCGGCCCGCTCCGAGCAGGGTCCCGCCGTCCGCCGCGCCCGCGTCGGCGGGTAGCCCTTAAACGGCGAAGTGTTTTCATTGGGCCTGCAACCGCTCCCTGACGGTCACGGTTCGGAAGACGCATTGTGGGCCCAATAGGCACCGAACCTCAACCCGGTTAAAAACTAAAGGTCATCTGATCGGCGAAATCGCGGCCGCGCTCCTGGCGCAACGCTTCAGCTTCTTCGCCGTATCCCCAGGCTTCCAGAATCCACGCTTCTTCCCACAGGCAGGTTTCCACCGTCCGCCGGTCCCCCCTGTCGCGCGCAGCCTGCCCGAGTTTGCCCAGCAACGGGAGCGCTTCCGCCAGCCGGCCGCAATGGCGATCAATCGCCACCGCCGCCTGACCCAGCCGGCATACCATATCCCAAACCTCATCGTCGAGATTTGCCAGTCCCCATCCCCAAGTGCGGGAGCGCTCCTCTCCGTTTTGCGCGAGCCTCCCGATGGCGTGCATCAAATGGGCCAGTAATCGTTGGGGCTCCGCTAGCGACGACCAACTCCCCGCGCGGCGCGCAACGGCGCGTGCGTGTGCGTCATCCATCGCCCGGTCATCGGCGCCGAACGGCACGCCCGAACTCATCCAGAGGCGCCCGGCGTTCCGATCCATCTCCCACACCCATCCGCCGGCGCGCAGCGTTTCGAGCGCCGCACGCCAATCCGCCGGATCGAACAGTCCGGCAACCTCGGCGGCGATTTCGGGATCGAAGCCGCCCGCCGGACATGCCGCGATCGCCGCCAGCAGAAGCCGCTCGATTTCGCCCAGCGAGGCCATCTCCAAAAATTCGCCGCGCTCCCCGATCTCGATATGCGCGCCCGGGAAAGCGGCCGCGACGTCTTCGCGTGTCGTCGTAACCAGCAGCGAGGCGTGTCCACCCGGAGACAAGTGTGCCAACTCAGGCTCATCCGCCCCATCGAGAACGATCAGGCAGCGGGACTCCGCGGCGATCCGCCGCAACTCCGCGAGGTTAGAGGCGAGTTCACCCTCCAGGCGCAGGTCGAATTGATCGGCCAAGCCGCCGGCGATCTCCTCGATGCTGCGCGCCTTGCAGCTCAGCCACACGAGCCACTCGAAATCTTCTTCATGAAGACGCGCAAATTCCAGCGCCAGCGCCGTTTTCCCGGCACGCCCGGCTCCGACTAGGACCGCGCAGCCGGGGGCGTCGGCCAGTGCGCCGCGGAGGGCGTCCATCTCCCGGTCGCGTCCTTTCAAATGCGGCAGCTTCCCGGGCGCGAATGCAGCCGTGCGCGCCGGTGGACGCAGACTCAGCAGCCAGCGCTTCATCGCGCGGCGCGCAGCCGCCGCATCTGCGGTGAGGTCGAAGAAGTTTTTGCGGCGCAGAAGATCGGGAAACTTCGCGGACCGCGCCAACACGATGCCGACTTCAATGCCAGCCTCGCGCGGCTGATCCTGAAATACGGGAACCCATTCTTCGCGCCGCCAGGGGTCGCATACGGAGCCGGGCGAAAGCATCGCCATGATGACGTCCGCGGTCTGGGCCTCTTCCATCTTCGAGACCAAAGTGTCCTCCGGCCCGATGCGCCCTTCGGTCACCAGCGGCTGAACGCGCGCTCCCCGCTCCAGAAAGCCGGCCAGCTCCGCGGCGGCCGCTGCGTCGGCGGCGGCATGAACCAAAAACACTGTCAGCGGACTCATCCCTATGCAAGCTTGTCACGTATCTGTGCCGGATTTCCACTGCGGGTCGTTCCGAGGCCACGCGCAAAACGGAGCGCGGTGCGGTTCCTGGTTGCTCTAGCGGTGCGCGTCGCACCCTTTGCGCTACTTTTGAGACGACCCCAGCATCTCGAAAAAGAGACTGACAATCAATAAAATCGCGATAACAGCGCCGATTAGCATACTGACCCAACCTCAATTACGGTTTATGAGAGCAATCGGATTGCCAAATTACGGGGCCCCGTTCCCCCGCCAAGTAAAACCAAAACGACCAATTCCCTCCTCTGGCGGCGTCTACCGGAAATATGTCAACCTGAAAGCGCCAAGGCGCGGTGCGCAGGTGCGGCCTACCGAGCCGCGCACGTAAGCAAGCGGCCGCGCCCCTATTTCACGCCGCAGTCCGTTGTGCGCGTAATTAGAAAAAAACAGTTCGCTTCACTGGCGTGCCGAAAACAAACGTGAGGCATCAGATAGGATTCATAGCGTTGTGCGTACTGGCGGCCGCGCTTTTGGTCCCGGGCGCTTGTAGAGCGCTGGGCGGCCAATTTATCGGACCTATGCCTGCGCCCCCGCCCCAGCCGGCGCCCAATTTGATTGCTCCCCCACCACCCCTCACCAGTCAGCCGATGCCCGCCCGGGTCCCCGACCCGCTGCTGCTGGCGCCTCCTCCGGAAGTGGTCGGACCGCCGGGCAGCCGCTCCGTCCTCTCCGGCGCCGAGGTTATCAAAGCGGTCCTGGGTCTGGTAGTTCTCTTCGCGTTGGCTTACGTCGGGGGACACCCGAACATGCACGCGCTGGAGCGGCGGCTCGGAATCTCGCATCTGGTCACTACCGGTCTACCGTTCGTGCTGCTGGGCGTGGTGGCGCACCTACCCTCGGTTGGCATTCTATCCGACGCGGTTCTGTGGGAGATCCGCCCACTGCTGGTTCTGGGTCTCGGCTGGATCGGCTTCACCATCGGCTTCCGGTTCAACGCGCGTCTGATCGACGGCCTCTCGCCCGGCATGGCGGCGGTGGGCGCGGTAACGTCGGGGGTGCCGTTCCTCACCGTGGCGCTGTTCTGCGGCGCCCTGCTGCTCGGAACCGAGCCCACCTATGCCCATTCCGCGTTTCTGCGCGACGCGCTGCTGCTCGGCGCCGCCGGAGCCATGACCGCCCAATCCGCACCGCACCTACTGAAGACGCGCGATGCCCGCGACGGATCCTTCAACCGCATCTGGAGCATCGTCCAACTGGAGCAGCTTGCAGGCGTGGCGGGCCTCACTTTTGTCGCGGCATACTTCCGCCCGCAGGGCGCTGCCGTCGCCTGGCAACTGCCCGGCACTGCCTGGTTGTTTATCACCTTGGGCATGGGGACAACAATGGGCGCGGTGATCGCCGCCACGCTCGGCCGGGTAAAAGCGGGGCCGGAGTTCAGCCTGCTGCTGCTCGGGTCCATCTGTTTCACCGCCGGGATGGCCAGCTTCCTGCGCCTTTCGCCCATCGTGGTCTGTTTCATCGCCGGCGTCATCGTCGTGAATCTTCCCGCACGGTCGAAGGAACATGCGCGCGAAGCGCTGGAACGCCTGGAACGGCCGATTTACCTATTATTCCTGCTGATTGCCGGCTCGTTGTGGGACGTGCGCCAGTGGCAGGGTTGGGCGCTGATGGCCGTCTTCGTGGCCGCGCGGCTGATTGGCAAGTGGATTGGAGCGAACGCATCCACGCGGCGCGGGCTCGCCAAAATCACGCGCGACGAACGCCGCACGCTGGTCTACGCTCCGCTCGGCGCGCTCTCCAGTGCGATCGTCATCAACGCCCAGGATCTCTACTTCAGCGCGACGGTTTCCTGGATGGTCACCGCGGTCATCGGCGGCGCGATTGTGACCGAGGTGATCGTGCAACTCTTCGCGCGCGGCCTCGCGGCGCCGGGCGAAGCCGCGGAGACGGCTTCCTAGAATGCGCTTTGTTCTCCTACTGGCGCTGGCCGGACTCATGGACGCCGCGCGATCCTTCGCCCCGCTTGCCAGCATCGGCAGCGGTGCGGCCGGCACCGCGCTGGCGTTCGGATTTCTGCTGCTGGCAGCCTTCTTCCTCGGCAGCCTCTTCAAACAAATCGGCCTGCCGCGGCTGACCGGCTACATCGTAGCAGGCATCGTCGCCGGTCCGCAGGTCCTCGGGCTGGTGTCCACGCCCATGGTGGCGAACTTGAAAATTTTCAACGGTGTCGCCACCGCCTTGATCGCCCTCACAGCCGGCGTGGAGTTGGACCTTCGCGCCATGCGTCCGCTGTTCCGCAGTATCGCGTGGCTGATCGTCGTCGCCATTTTAGGAACCGCGGTGCTCCTGACCGGCACGGTGTATCTTTCGCGCGGACTCTTGCCGTTCATGGCCGGCTTAAACCTGCCGCAGAGTTGGGCCGTCGCCGCCACTCTCGCGGTCACGATGGTGGCGCAATCGCCGGCCGTGGTCGTCGCGCTGCGCTCCGAAATGGAAGCCGACGGACCGCTCACCCGCACCGTTCTCGGCGTCGTCGTCATGTCCGATTTAGTCGTTATTATCCTGTTCGCCGTCGTGTCGACTATCACCAAGACGTTCTTCGGAAGCGAGGCGGACGCCGTGAAGACCGCCATGACGCTCACCTGGGAGGTGCCCGGCTCTATGCTGGCGGGCCTGTTGATCGGCATCGTCGCCAGCGCGTTCCTCCGCTACGTCAAACGCGGCACGGCATTGTTTGTTGTCACGGTGGCGTTCGTCATTGCCGAAGTCGGACAGCGAATCGATTTCGACCCGCTGATCGTCGCCCTGATGGTCGGCCTGTATGTGCGCAATCTCACGCCGTGGGGCGAGCGCCTGTATGCCGAAGCCGAAACCGCGTCGCTGCCGGTCTACGTCGTGTTCTTCGCCGTCACCGGCGCGACGATTCATCTGAACGAATTGGCGCTGGTCGCAGCGCCCGCGGTGATTTTCGTCGCCGCGCGCGCCACCGGCTTTCTGGCGGGAGCGACGCTGGCCGGCTGGCTCGCCCACGCCCCGGACGCAGTGCGCAAGTATGCCGGCCTCGGCCTGACACCGCAAGCCGGGCTGGCATTGGCTCTGGCGCTGCTATTCGTCCGGACGTTTCCGAATTTCGGCGCGGGCGCAGCGGCGCTGGTCCGCAGCGGCGAGGCCGGCAAGCTAACCGAGCCAAAAACCGAGCCGGTAGCTTAAGAGCGCCAACGCTATCGCCCGACTCTGTGGCACGGAAAGAATCTTAGCGGCGAACGTTTCTGGGCCCGTGGCCATGCGGTATCAACCATCGGGTTCGAGCTTGGAGCAGGTCAGCGGGTACATCCGCGAGCAGGATGCCGCAGATGGAGCAGGCGGACAATTCTGAATCCACAAGTAAGGCGCGCGCAAGGTCCGACGTCGGGCTAGGGAAGCTAGGGGGAGGCTAAGGAGGCTAAGGAAGTTTAACTGGTGCATTGCCTTGACCGGTGGTATTATTATTCGATCCGTCATAGGAGAAATGCTTTATGCGGAGACCCGTCCCGTCCTCGCCGCCGAACAGATGCTGGGCTGGAATGAAGTCGATGTTCCCGCGAAGCTGCAAGATCACTTCGTTCATTTCGGTATCGTTGTTCCTCAGCATTTCACTGTTCGGACAGTCAACGGCGAATTGGCAAGCGGGCGTCGGTGCGTGGGGTGCCGTCTCAAACTGGGACTGTGGATCGGGTTTCCCAAATGGCTGCGTCCCAAATGCCGGAACTGCTGCGACAATCGGGAACGGCGGAACAGTACTTATCGGCACGAGCGCTGCTGCTCAGAGTCTTGACATCAACGCCGGAAGCGTTCTCAATAGCAGCACCCTGTCGCTATCACCATCCTCCGGAAGATATTTGACCATCGGGGATTCGGGGTTCGGTATGCTCACTATTTCCGGTGGCGGCACAGTGAACGACTGGGTGGGGAATATCGCGGCCAAAGCAGGTTCATCAGGCACTGTTCTTGTCACGGGTGCTGGTTCACAGTGGAATAACTCGGTGGGCCTTGCCGTCGGTTTTGGCGGCCCAGGGACGCTGACGATCCAGAATGGCGGGGTTGTCGGAGGTGGTTCCGCCATTGGCATCGGAGGAAACCCAAACTCAGTCAGTACCGTAAGCGTGGATGGAGTGGG
>JBDTAT010000600.1:0-3905 GCA_039924505.1 Bryobacteraceae bacterium | reverse complement strand
CGACAGGAGATTTGTGCGAAGCGTGCTTTCATTCGCCGCGCGATCGGCCCAAAACTCGCGCCGCGGCTTCCAATTCGCCCCCAGGCCTTCGTTGTGCGCCACAGCGTCCTGGACGATGAGAGCCTCGATCCGGTCCGGATGGGCCAAGGCCATACGGAAACCCACGGGGCCGCCGTAATCCTGCATGTAGAGGGTATAGCGCGCGAGCCCGAGGGCTTCGGTGAAGTGATTCACGATCTCGGCGTAGTGATCGAAGGTATACGCGAATTGTTTGGGGTCCGGCCAGTCGCTGTGTCCAAAGCCCGGGTAATCGGGCGCGACAAGGCGATAGCGATCAGAAAGCCGGGCGAAGAGCGGCTCGAACATTCGCGACGAAGAGGGCAGCCCGTGGAGCAAGAGAATCGTTGGGGCGTCCTTCGGTCCGGCCTCTCGATAAAAAAGCGAGAGTCCGTCGACCTTCGCCGTGCGATAAAAGACGTGCTGTGCCATACGTATCTTGATCCTTTCTTAACTTTCGAGATGGCCGGCGCCAAACGCGATTGAGAATAGTAGCGCCGAATTCCCCGCGATTGTCCGGAGGTTCATTGCGCCCTCAGAAATCCTGCGCCGTGGGGCGCAAAACCACCTCATCGATTTCCACGTCCGCGGGTTGTTCAATGGCGTACAGCACGGCGCGAGCCACCGAATCCGCCGGAATGGCGATCTTGTCGTAAAGATCCTTCACAAATTTCGCGGAGGACGGATCGGAGGTTCCATTCTGGAGTTCCGACGCTATTGCGCCGGGCGAGATCATCGTGCAGCGGATGTTTTCGGAATGTAGTTCCATCCGGAGTCCTTCCGTCAACGCGCGCACAGCGAATTTCGTAGCGCAGTAAACCGTTCCGCCGGGCGCGAACACCTTGATCCCGAAAACGGAAGCGAGGTTGACGATGTGGCCGCTCTTCTGCTTCTGCATGTGAGGCAGGACGGCGGCAACCCCGTACAGAACTCCCTTGATAAACGTTATTCACCATCACATCGACGCGGCCGAAACTATCGACGGCTCCTTTGATGAGCGCTTCCACTTCAGCGCGCTTCGTGACGTCGGCGGCGAACCCGATTGCCTTACCGCCCGCGGCCGAAATCTCTTTCACGACTGCGTCGAGACGGTCCTTATGCCGCGCTCCCAGTACGACCTTCGCTCCGTGCCGCGCAAGAAGCTTCGCAGTGCTTTCTCCAAGGCCGCTGCTGGCTCCAGTGATTACTACGACCTTGTCTGCGATATTTGGCGTTCCCATCTCTATTTCTCCTTGTTTAAAAATTCGAATGTTTCCGATGGCGGTTTCCGATTCCAGGAGGACCTCACGGGGACACCTCAAAGATCGCTTCCAACTCGACCGCTGCCCCGAGCGGAAGGCTCTCCCCTCCGAACACCAGGCGCGACGATATCTTGTCTTCTCCGAAGATGCCGCGGAGAAGTTCCGAGGCAGCATCGGCAATTTTTGGCAGGCCGACGAAATCCCCGGCTGCCGCTATGTACACTCCGAGTCTCACGACTCGGGAGATCATGTCCAGCGATCCAAGGTGCTGCCTCGCCACGGCGGGCACGTTCAGAGCGGCGGCGTACGCAGCGCTTCGGCCTTGTTCGGCGTCCAACTCCCTTCCGACGCGGCCAACGAATTTTGGTTCATGGCCCACCGTGGGGAGCATTCCGCTCAGGAACAATAGATTGCCTGTTCGAACCGCAGGCACGTAAGCGCCAAATGGAGTCACCGCGGGCGGCAGTTCGACGCCCGCAGCCGCGAGTCTGTTTTCGGCGCTCTCGCCCAAAAAGCCGCGCCGATCGTGCTTGATTTCTTCGGACATTTATCTACCTCCAATCGGGTTCAAAGCAGTAACGCCATAATGCAGCGCGGGAGCACTGAGTGACAGCTTCGGCATCATATTCTACCGCGCCGCGTCATATGCCTCCCAGCCGACGATATCCGTCAGCGAAGGAATGGTTACCCGTTCACCCCGATCAAGACCAGCGATTGCAGCGTCGACCAAATCGTCAACCTTCCTTACAATTTTACTAGGGAGTTGCTCAACCGGAGTTCCGGCGATGGCCCAGAAGTCCGTGGCGGTGGCACCTGGGAGAACTACTTGAACACGGATCTACGGCGCAGCTACAGTAGTGTCAGGTTGGACCCAATTCGATACATGGCTTTTTATTCGCCGGTCAGTTTTTTGCGGCTGAATGTTCCACACTCGATCACCTGAAAAGAGCCGGGTGCGGCGCGGTCAGTCGCGACGAGAATTTCCCGAAGGCAGCTTTTGACGATCGGCCAGTTATTCGCTGACAAAGCCAGTATCGCGAGAGGCCGCCCGGCGAGGTTCTGTTCATGGACCAGGGTCTGGCCGCCGGCAACGAAAACCTCAAAGCCGTTTTCTTCCGCCGTCCGCAGCAAGCCGCCGTTTTTCAGCTTGCGCCACCCCATGTAGGACGCGGTAACGATTTCGTGCCGGCTGAGTGCGCCGAGTTGGGTTCTTAGCTTGTGCGGCAGATTATGATCGAACAGAACCCTCACAGCGCCCGCTGTACACGGTGCGAGTGGGCGAACGCAATGAGTCGCTGAATGTCGGCAACCGGCAAATCGGGGTGGTTTTCGTGGATTTCTTCGAGCGGGGAACCAAGCTCGGCATCCTGAACAATTGTGTCGGCAAGGATGCGGGCGCCGCGCACAATGGGCCGTCCCGACACTTTGCCGGGTATCCGCTCAACAAGTTCGCAGTCGGTCCAGTCGATGTAGCTATCCAAGGTCGCCATGTTCGTTCCCTCCTTCCATCGTAGCCTTTTAGCACATTTTGGCAACGGCGTCACGCTCGCGGGCATGGCGTCTCAGGTTCTACCCTTTGTGAAACAAAGCGCGCAGCCCATTCCTTCAGGCGGGTTGCTGGTACAGACCCATGACGTTTCCGGCCGAATCCCGGAACCTTGCAGTAATCTCGGGCGCATCCGCGCCGATCGGTTGCACGATCTCTCCCCCGTTGGCGACGATCACTCATGGGAATCAGCGGGAAGTTGACTTCCCGCCGTATCGCTTCGAATTTCGCGTTCCGCCTCGAGCCAGTCTTGGTCCGCCTGGCTCTTACCCTGGGCTCGCTGCTCGTAGAGCTCATACGCCCGTGCGGCGATCCGCGGCGTAAGATCGGCCGGCTTGGAGGAAAGCTTCTTGGCCAACAACGGGGCTTTGGTAGGATCGAAAATCCGATAGGCCACAAGCTTAACGCGGTCGTTCACCAGTGCCCAGGCGATCGCATAGCCCCAAACGAACGCTGCCCAACCCCAGCCGAGCGGTGTCATAAACAGTCCATACACCGCAATGAGAGTCGCCACGGTTTGCGTACCAAGCACCGCTATCCAAAGAATACGCGCGGGGCGAATCGACCAGAACGGCCCGCGGGTGCGCGTCAGGAAAATCGTCAGATGGCCGGCTACCGACAGCTTTAAATACATCAGCGTCTGGATGTGGTCGCGATCCAGGCGAAAGACTCTCTCGCCCAGATAAAACAGGCCGAACGCTGCCACGACGCCAAAAATCCCCAGCACCGTGGAAATCCCCAGCACCAGCCGCATGTTCCAGGCCTCGGGCTTATCCTTGTAATGAACGTTGTCATAGGCAATGGACAGGATGGCTCCGTCATTGAGTAATGCCAGCATCACGATCATCACCGCGGTTACCGGGTAGAAGTTGAACACCAGGATCGCGAACGTCATGAAGAACAGCACGCGCAGCGTTTCGGCGATGCGGTAGATCGCATAGCTGTTCATGCGCTGGAAGATGCGCCGGCTTTCCTTGATCGCATCGATGATTACCGACAGGCCCGGCGTCATCAAGACGATGGCCGCGGCTGCGCGTGCGGCATCGGTCGCGCCCGATACG
>JBDTAT010000599.1:0-5279 GCA_039924505.1 Bryobacteraceae bacterium | reverse complement strand
CCGAGCCGCGCGCGCAAGCAAGCGGTTTCCCAGTACCCACGGAATCTCAAGGTAGAAGACCTGGATTACGTGTCACATCGCTGGCATTTGGGGAAGGCGGTGGGGGCGTTCCGCATCGCGGAGTGCTTGGTGGTAGGGGAAGCGGTGGGGTGACGGAACTAAATATACGGCGGGAGACAGGCTGTGCGCACGGTCGCGCCGCTACGCGGCTTCGCGCTCGACATCTCTAACTACGGCTACGCGGCTTCGCGCTCCGCGAGGCCACTCGATACCTTGGCCACGCGGACGGCTTTTGCGATGCCGAAGAACTTCAGGGCGCTAATCGTGATCCAGGACGGATCGAACTCATACCAAGCGAGGCCGTGGCGGGCCGAGGTGGGATGGGCATGGTGATTGTTGTGCCAGCCTTCTCCGAACGTCATCAGCGCCACCCACCAGTTGTTTCGCGAATCGTCGCGCGTTGCGAAGCGGCGCCGGCCCCACATGTGCGTCGCGGAGTTCACCAGCCACGTCGCATGCAGGCCGACGACCACCCGCAAGCACACGCCCCACAACACCAGCGGCACGCCGCCAATTACAAACAGAAGTGCGCCGAGCACCATGATCGGCAGCCAATGGTAATTATTCAGCCACACATAGAAGCGGCGCTTGGCCAGATCCGGCGCGTATTTCGCCATCAGCCGCGTGTTGTTATGCTTCGCTTCGCCGAACAGAATCCAGCCCATATGCGACCACCACGCGCCATCGTGCGGCGAGTGCGGGTCGCCCGCCTGGTCGGAATTCTGATGATGGATACGATGCGTGGCCACCCAGAAGATGGGGCCGCCTTCGAGCGTAAGAGTTCCGCAGAGCGCAAAGAAATATTCCAGCGCCAACGGCACCTTGTAGGACCGGTGCGTATGCAGCCGGTGATAGCCCAGGCTGATACCCATGCCGATGGCCATCCAATAGAGGAAGGCTGCAATCAGCAGCGAGCGCCAGCTAAACATGAACAGCGCCGCGACGGCGCCGATATGGAAAAATGCGAGAATGATCGTGGTCGGCCAGTTCATCCGCTGGCGGTCCGAAAAATTGATAACGTCGGTGCTCACTCGAATCTCCTGAATCACGGTACCCTACAACTCCAAACTAACAGGGATCGTCCGTTTTATTTGTAAGACTTGTGTAATTTCAGTGAGATTCGGCGGGCGCCGTGCGCCACCGCTAAGGGATTGGCCTTACGTTGACCGCGGCCGATCGCCGTTAGTTCCTGCGATTCAGGTCTTCGGAGAGGATGATCGCCTCGGCCAGCTCGCGCATGGGACGCCGGAGCCGCCGGCTCTCATTGCGAAGCCGCAAATACGCGTCTTCCTCGCTTAGCGTGAAGCGGTGCTGAAGAATTCCCTTGGCGCGCTCGACCACCTTGCGGGTTTCGAGCTGGCGTTTCATCTCCTCGGTTTCTTCGAGGAGGCGGGCATTCTCTTCCTCCAGCAGACTCTTGGAAATCGCCTGCCCCATTTGCTCGCCGACGAACGTCAGCAGCGCAACCTCCTCGGGCAGGTGTTCATGCCGGTTCCGGTGATGCACGTTAGTGACGCCGATGACGCTGCCTTTGTTGAGCAGCGGAACGGAAAGGAACGCCTCGTAGGTGTCCTCAATCAGTCCAGGAAACCGCTTGAAACGGTTGTCGGCCGTGGCGCTCGACGCCAACGCGACCACGGATTGATGCTCGGCGACCCAGCCCGTTACGCCTTCACCCATCTTCATGCGCAGCGTGCCAAGAGCCGCGGCGTGGGGCAACTGCGAGGCGCGCAGAACAATCTCGCCCGTTTCCGCCTCGATCAGGTACACCAGGCAGGCATCGCAGTTGGTCACCTGCACCGTCAGGCCGATGATTTCACCCAACATCTCATCGAGCGACAACTCCGAGCTGACAATGCTGCTGACCCGGTGCAGCAACGCGACCTGGGAAGCAACCGGATCCGTCGAAGAAGTTCCAACCATATCCCAAAGATAGGCTTACTCCATATCGTCGGTCCAATCGAAACTTTTTATCAGGGCTATTTTGCTGCCGCGGCCGGTCGTGGAAACCGCCCCGTTACCGTCGCGGCGCGGAAACACATTGATTTCACCGACCCGTGCGCGCCAGCAAGCGGTCCATCACGACTTCTGGCGCGGGCTGCTACCGAAGCCGGTCGTAGATCGCCAGGGTCCGCCGGATGCCGTCTTCGAGTGCGGTCGCCGGCGTTTCGCCCAGATACGCGCTTAGACGGCTGGCGTCCATGTTCGAGGAGACCGGAACGGGCTGGCCCTTTACCGTAATCAATTTCGCGGCGCCGGGGCGGATGCGTTCCAGCAGGCCGGCGAAATCCTCCATGCGGATCACCTGTCCAGCCAGATTGAAAACGTGCGCGCCTTCCTTTTCCGACAACAGGCAGCGAATGAAAATCTCGGCCACGTCCTCGACGTACTGCATGTCCATCGGCCCGCTGATGCGAATCTGGAACGGCTCGCCATGCGCGACCGATTTGATCGCAATCGTCGGATCGGAGGTCAGACCGAAGTCGCGGCCAAAACCATACACCGCCCACGGGCGCAATCCGACGCTTGAAATACCGTTCGCCGCATGGAAGGCCCGCGCGTTGCCTTCATTGGCTTGTTTGAAGACGCCGTAGTGGGTGACGGGCAGCGGCGGATCGTCTTCGTTCAAAGCCCGCTGCTCATAAGCCTCAATGGGTCCCCAGACCGCCGAGGAACTCGCGTACACGACGCGGACCGGCCGCCCCGCATCGCGCGCGGCCTCGAACACATTCAGGGTTCCAACTACGTTCACCAGACCGCCGGTGGCCGGTTGCTGCTGGCAAAACGGCATCAGCACGGCCGCCAGATGGATGATGTGAGTAATGCCTTCGTTTTTCACCAGCGCCTTCACGTGCGCGGTGTCTTCAATGCGGCCCACTTCAATCGGAACGCGCTTCAGCTCGTCTTCGGAAATCAGTTGCGCCAGACGCGCCGGTTTCGCATCCAGCTCAAAAATCAGCGCATCGATGTTGCGCTCCAAAAGCCGCTTGACGATCCACGTTCCAATACATCCGTTGGCGCCGGTGATGAGAACACGCATGGTGTCGTAAGATACTCCCTTATTGGACTTCTAAGCCTTCTTATGCAAATTACGAATATTACCACGGCGGTCATGGAGTCGAACTTCGACTGGACGATTGTGAAAGTGGAAACCAGCGACAAGATCGCCGGCTATGGCGAAGCGTTTCTCGGACCGGGACTGACGGCCGTCATCCGCGAATTCGCCGGGTTGCTGATTGGCGAGCAGGCCGAATCCATCGACCGCCTTCTGCGCCGCATGCGTGCCAGTTGCGTTCACGCCTCGCCTGGACTGATGTATCACGCCATCGGCGGCATCGAAGCGGCATTGCTCGACGCTATCGGTAAGAAACATCGCATGCCCATCTGGCAGATTCTGGGCGGCAAGTATCGCGATGAAGTTCCCATTTACGCCGATTGCCACGCCGGCGAGGCTCTGGAAAGCATCACGCCGCTGCTTTTGCCGCGCACTCCGCACTGGATGCGCGAGGAAGGCGAGGCCGTTGAGAAGCGGAAAGGGGGCGGCGTCCTCGCTCCGAACCGGAAACATGCTGCCGCCGCGCTCCGTCGTGCGCGAGTTTCCGGGAAGCCCAGGATCAGCGTGAAGCACCACGGCTGGGACGCCACCGGCCGCCAGCACCTGACGGCCGCCTCCTACGGCGCGCGCGCGAAAGAGATGGCCGGCCGCGGCTTCCGTATTTTGAAATTCGACGTGGATGTGCCCACGCCGTACGAGACCGACGAGTACAACCGCGGCTTGAGCCGCCAGGAGATCGACTACGCCGAGTCGTTGGTCGCCGCCGCCGCCCAGGCTGTGGGGCCGGAGATCGGGCTGGCGGTCGATTGCCACTGGAACTATAGTGTGGATGCGGCCATCGGCTTGGCCCGCGCCCTGGAGCCGTACCGCCTGTTGTGGTTGGAAGACCCCGTGCCGCCGGAAAATATCCGCGCCATCGGCGAGGTGCAGCGCAACACCCGCACCACCATCGCCACCGGCGAGAATCACTATCATCGCATTGATTTTGAGCGCCTGATTGTCGATGCCGGGCTGCGCGTGCTGGCGCCCGACGTCCAGAAAATGGGATTGTGGGAGGGCCGCAAGATTGCCGATGTGGCCGATATGCACTTCGTCAACCTGACGCTTCACAATATCAGCAGCCCCATCGGCACGCTTGCCGGCGTGCATCTTTCGGCGGCGATTCCCAATCTGCTGGCCCTCGAATGGCACGCGGCGAGTGTGCCGTTTTTCAACGATCTGGTGAAGGGCTCCCCGGAACCGATGATCCGCAACGGCAAAATCCGCGTGCCCGATGCCCCAGGCCTCGGCATTGAACTGGACGAGGATGTGGCCTACAAATACCGCAAGCCCGGCGAGAAATTCTTCGAGTAGCGGCGGGATTACAATGAAGGCGTGAGTACTCCTTCCGCTCAACCGCAACCTGCCGCGCCGGCGATTGAACCGTGGCTGCGCGGCGCGGTTCCTGGATTGCACCCCGCGCTCGGCGCGCTGATTCACTCCTTTCAGCAGGCGCGCGAGGATCTGGCTCGTTTCACCGCCGGATTGAATGACGCGCAGATCTGGGAAACGCCGTATGGCCTGGCGCCGGTGGGTTTTCAGCTTCGCCATATCGCCGGCAGCGTGGAACGTCTCACAACGTATCTCACCGGCGGCTCGTTGAGCGACGAGCAACTGCGGACGATGCGATCGGAGAAGGATGCAGAAGGTGGCCGCGAGGATCTACTATCGCGAATCGACCAGTCCTTTGAACGCACCGAAGCGATCGTGCGATCCATCGATCCGGCGACGCTCGCCGACCCGCGCGGAATCGGACGCAAGCAATTGCCGACCACGGTGGGCGGCCTGGTAATCCACTTGGCGGAGCACACGCAGCGCCACGTTGGCGAAGCCATCGTCACGGCGAAACTGGTGCGCGCAGTAGCTGCCGCGAACATGTGAAATCCGATGCGCCTGCTAATCCTGCTCGCATTTTTAGCGGCGGGGCCGGTTTGGGCCGGCGGCTATGAGCTGGCGGGCCGGCTTGTTCCAGAAGTCGAAGCCTCGGTCGCCCTGCACGGCGCCACTACGCCGTATGAAAACGCCACGCTGACCGGCGCGCACGGCCGTTTTCACTTTCGCAAGCTCGCGCCCGGAACCTATACGCTCGCAGTTTTTGAACCCGAACGCGGCGAGGCCCGGCAGA
>JBDTAT010000598.1:0-4251 GCA_039924505.1 Bryobacteraceae bacterium | reverse complement strand
AAAGTTGCGGGACTCGCGCCGGTCTGCTGATGCCAAGTGACGCTCGCGATGTTCAAGGCCGGGAAGACGGCGCCGGGCGATGGGCGGAGAACGGCCGGATCGGAATTCTGGATGGCGGCGTGCGCTTTTTCGAGCCAGGCGGTGGCGCTCATCGTCGTGAAAACGGAAGCGTCAATGATGCGATGCGGCCGGGCGATGGGCGCCGCGATAGAAATGGCGTTGGCCAGCGCTTGGAAATACGAATTGGGTTCGTTTGGCATTCCGCACGCTGTGAACGCGGGGTCGGCAGCGACCGGTGCGCCGGAGGCGTCTTCAACGGCGTCGGTGACGACCAGCACATAGCGGCGGTGTTGATCGATCAGCGTGTCGGTTTTGGCGTAAGCGGTGTTGGTTCCCGGATCGTAGACCACTTGATTGATCAGTACGACGCCGCCATAGGCTTGCAATCCATATTCCTCGTTGGTGAGATTGTCGAGCGCAACCAGGAACATTCCGGCGCGCAGAGTATCGGCGTTGATGGGTCCGCTGAAGCGAACGCTCACGCGCGGATTGGGACTGAAGCCGTCGAGCTGGTTCAGCAGAGTAAGCTCCGTGCAGGTGCTTGGCTGCGCGGAGCAATCGGGCAACGGAAGATTCACGCGCAGGCCGGTTTTCTGCGACGCGTCGGCGACGGTGAGGGCGTCAGTGGGAAACGGCCCAACGTCCATGGAAGAAGGATCGAAGCGGGCGATTACCGGAGCGGCCGCGCTCAGCGTGGCGGCGCAGGCCAGGACGAACAGGAGCGGGCAGATCCACACCTTACTAGGATACAGCCCGGGAATCGGATACAGCCGGCGGATGGTTGCGCTTTTCGCGGACTCGTGGCAATTTGAAAACATGATAACGAAGCAAGCGGGCGATGGCGCCGCGCAGGCGTCCGGCGATCTGGTGGTGTTCTCCATTATTCGCGACTCGAAATACGCCGAGTGCGGCGAGGAATTGTGGAAAGACGCGCTTCTGGTGATGGAAACTGGACGCCCACTATGCCTCCATTGCTCGGATCTGGATCATCTGGTCTACCTGGGGCGCGGCGATGCGGCGCTGACGCGGCGAGCGAAAAAGTACAGCGCGCTTTCGGCGGTCGTGGTGCGCTTCAGCCGGTCGCGAGGCCATTACGAACGGCAGGGACTGCTGGTGGAGGAGGCGGCGCTCGACCGCGCCGAAAAGGAGTGCCTGGACGACGCCGGGCAGCGCGCCGCCCGGCGCGAACGCGATGAAGTGCGGCGCGAAGGGGAAGACCGGGAACTGGTGGGCCGCATGACGGACGCGATTCGCGAGCAGTTTCCAGGCTGCCCGGCTGGAGAGGCGCGGGCGATTGCCGCACACGCGGCCAAGCGCGGCAGCGGCCGCGTGGGACGGACCGCGGCGGGAAAGGCTTTGGACGAAGGGGCATTGACGCTGGCTGTCAGAGCCGCGATACGGCACCGGCACACCCGCTACGACGAGTTTCTGATGACGGGTTCGGAGCGCATGGACGCCCGTGAAAGAGTTCGCGGCGATGTGGAGCGGACGCTCGACCCCTGGCGCCTTCGGTTGGGAATTTAGAGACACTACGGCCTCCCAAATTATTAGCATTTATTCCCGGTAAATCGCGCAAAACAGAGTGCGGCGCGAAATAGTTTTTCGTTAGCCTGGTGGCGCGCGGCGCACCTTTTGCGCTTGCGTAATTCATTTAAAATGCCGCTTGGCGGCCCACTTTATGGGTAAGCCGCCTGCGCGGGGTGTGGAAGTTGGCTTGCCGCCGGTGTGCCGGTGGCGCGAGGCCCAGTTGGATCGGCGCTCCCCGCCAAGAAAACGCCGATTTTCCCGAACCTTTTGCTTGTACCGACTACCGGAAAACGGTTCGCTACACTCTTTTTCAGACATCGATGCCCGTTCCTTCTCCCGGCAGGCCCTACTACCTGCCAGGATCTGGAAACACCATCTTGCGGAAAAATTGACTGGCCAGTCGTATTTCTTTCCCGGTATGAATATAGCAGACGAAGTGCCTTATCCGAACCGTAGTTTTTGTAAATCATTGATATTAAGGGAAAGATAGTTCATATTTAATTGTGACGCCGTTCGGAATTGTGTTTACGCTGAAGGCGGCGGCGTGTTTGCCGCGCTGTCCGGCAGCACACCGTCGCGGAATAACCAGCGGCGGAAGCTTAGGTGAGCACGGAGCACACTCAGGGCAGGATGTATCTTCGTCTGAGCCCGTGCTCATCGAAGAACGTTCCTACGTAGCGCGTTCTGTTCTGAAGAAGTGCCAGATCGATGTCATAGCCCCCCTGGTTAAACTTCGATTGATATACCAGGCAAGCCAATCAGCCGCTTGTACGCCAGGGCAATCTTTCTGGTTTCGTACCTGCCCCAATTCGTCGATGCGGGCGAGCTCGGGCCATTCGTCTGGCGAATCCTTTTCCCACGAGGGTTTCACCTCTTTTAGAAACTCCTCGCCTCGGTCAAAAAAACAACTCATCGAAGTTGCGTGCGCCAGAAGCTCATTGATGCAGAATTCGGCACATATGCGGCCAGCACGGGGAAGCTGGCCCTCCTTGGAAAGGCGCCTGTGGTCTTCCAGGGCGACAGTGCAAGAAGCTGTTCGCATTCCAAATTCACTGGCTTCCTGGATGGCGTTCAACAACGAGCCCAGAAGCACGGGATTCTCTCTGTATTGGTCTTCTTTCATGTGCCGGCAATCGACATGATGCTTTTCGAGGACGCCAATCCACTTGGCTTCAAAATCGCGCCATACATACGGTTCAGCCGCATATCCGACAAGAGTCAAGAATCGGTTGGAAGGATCATCCGACTTTCCGCTTCCGTCGAAGTAGGCTTTGAGAACAGTCAATTGAATGCCGCTCCGGAAAAACGTGTGCGCGGACAGTTCGCATGCAGAAGATCAATCTCTCCACGCCGCATGCATGGGCGTGGCTTACCCGGAAGGAATCGCATCGCCAATATCCGAAGTCACTGCGCCGCTGTAGTATCGCAGTGCTGTAACGCACCAACCGTTTGGTGGTTCCAATCGATCCACAATATTTTTGGAGGGCGCACGTCGTCCTCACCACCCGTGCCCATTTCGACGATAGCAGCTTTATGTCGCCGCGTATTCGCTTCCGCTTTGAATCGCGCAACGCATGGGTCCATGCCAGCGCAGGGCCAGGAAAACCTGAAGCGACCCACCAACGCGGCGTCCCGGAATCAAACAGATGTCATCCGGCTGTAGGCGGCGGCGTGTTTGCCGCGCTGTCCGGCAGCACACCGTCGCGGAATAGTCCCAAAGCGAGGACGTCTTCGGGCGGCGCTTCCTCGAACCGCAACACGGCTTCTTGAGAGCGCGCATGGGCCCGCGTCCGCCAGCGCGCGCAGATCGCCGCGACACCCAGAACCCCCAGCATTTTGAAGCACAGCGCCGGGTCTTCAAACGTGCGCCGTTCAAACTGCGTGGCTTTCAGAAGCAGGGTCTGGAGCAGCAGGATACCGGCCCAAAACGCGAGGTGGAAGTTCGACTTTCCCGGCAGATACGAGCAAGTGAAAGGAATTTTGTGAAAGTGGTGCAGGAACAGGTCCGAGAGAATCATCGCCAGAAGGCCGAGCACGGCCAAGTGGATAGCCGCGGCGCGCCACGGCCAAATTGAGAGAAAGAGTGCCGCCGACGCCGCCCAAACCGGAGCGATGGCCAGCACGTATAGCGCTCGGCGGCTAGCGGCCAAACAGTCCGACAATTCGCGAATCGGCGCCACGCGGAAGATCCAGTTGGCGCGCAGTTCCCGCGGGAGCGCGAACGCGATGCGGATTCCTAAAATGCATAAACCCATCAACACGATGCTCGATGCGCACAGGGCGAGATCCCGCGCCGCCGCGCCCACGAGTTGCTGTTGGGCCGCAGGGGTTTTGAGTAACGCGATGCCAATGGCGAAAGCGGCTCCCAGATAGAAAGATAGGATGAGCCGGTGCTGGCGGCTCCGCAACAAGGTGCGGACGCTGAACAGGCCAATAGCCGTTTCGAGCGGATTGCCGAACCGGGGCGACCAACGCGCGCCGCGGGATCTGGACGCGATGTCGGGTTCCTCCACTATTTTGCGAAGCACACGGAAGTAAGACAACGCAAACGCGGCGGTGGCTCCTGAGAAGGCAATTGGCAATCCCGCGATCGCCCGGCGCGCCAATGGGAGGAGCGCCGGATGCATGGAACCGTTGAGCATCTGGAATAGTCCCAGAAACCAA
>JBDTAT010000597.1:0-6160 GCA_039924505.1 Bryobacteraceae bacterium | reverse complement strand
TTGGTATAAAACGCCTCGCGCCGGGTTCCCGCGTCGATCCAGTTTTTGTCGAATCCCTCCAAAATGTAGCGGAAGGTGAGGTGCGACGGCGTGACGAAGCTCAAACCGGTGTAGCGAAATTCCAGGTTCTTGCGTCCGGGCGCCAGACGGTCGATCTGGCTCACGGTTTCATTCTCGCCGTTCACCGTGATCTCTTCGATCTCGACGGGCGGCGGCGCGAGTTTCGGATGCAGGTGGTTCGGGTCCAAAACGATCAGCCCGCGGATGGTGGAAAACCACAGCCGGCCGTCTTGCATTCTCCAGGCCGCCGGCTGCACCCCGGACTGGCATTCGATGGTCCGCAACGCGTCGGTGGGAATATACGGCGTGCTGGTAAACCGCGGAATTGCGCCGGCCGCAAACTTGCGCAAGTCGGACCGGTTCACCGAGAAGATGCCTTTGCTGCAAGCCATCCACAGGCGGTCGTGACCGTCGGCGACGACGCCGTAAATTTCGTCGTCGAACAGCCCGTCGTGCATGTAGAAGTTGAATACCTTCCCGTTTTCGAGCAATCGCAGTCCTGCCCCCAGCGTGCCCATCCAGACCAGGCCGTCCGGGTCTTCATAAAAGGACACCACCTCGCGTGGGGGCAATCCGCCTTGCGTAAACCCAGTGAATTTTCCGTCCGCCAGAACATAGACGAAGCCGGCATCGGTGGCGGCCAGAATCTGCCCGTGGGCATCCTGGCCGAACGCCAGCACCGCGGCCCCATGCGTACCGGCGGCAGGCAAGAACTTTCCGCCGGAATATCGTGCGGGTCCCGCCGCCGTTCCAGCCCACAACGCGCCGGAGCGATCGAGAAACAGACAGCGGATCGCGTTGGCCGGCAGGCCGTCGCGCGCAGTGTAGGTGGACTCGACCCGCCCATCGTGCAGCCGGTTCAATCCGGCATCCGTGCCGGCCCACAAATCGCCGCGCGTGTCCTCGGCGAGCGCGCGGATGGTGTTCGACGCGAGGCCGTTCTTCGTCGTCAACGCGGTGAATCGCCGGCCGTTGAATCGTGCCAGACCCGCGTCGAGCGTGCCCACCCAGACCACGCCATTGCGATCCTGCAACACCGGCCCGGTGTTATTGCTGGGCAGACCCTCGCTCGCAGTATACGGAATGGCTCGTCCATCGACAAATTGGTTCAGCCCGTGTTTCGTCCCCACCCACAGGCTGCCTTCGCGATCTTCATACACGGAGTACACGGCGCTTTGCGATAGTCCGTCCTTACTGCGGAAACTCTCGATCTCGCCGTTGCGCCAGCGGCTGAATCCGTCCTTAGTGCCGATCCACAAGCTGCCATCGCGGCTCTGCTGGAGGGAGACCACCCACTTGTCCGGAAGTCCGTCGTGAACGGTGAAGACGCGCTCGCGGCCGGCCGAGGAATGGATGAGACCGTTGGTAGTGCCGATCCACAATGATCCATCGTGGGAGCAGACGAGCGCGCGGACACTGGTGTATCCGCTGGCGGATGCAATCAAATGCGAAACAAACTTAGAGCCATTCCACGCACTCAGCCGCGGGCTTTCGCCGCCGGCCCAGAGTGTTCCGTCGCCGGCCTGACAGACGGCGCGGACATTGTCGCTCGCCAAGCCTTGTGCGGAACGGTAAACCTGCATCTTGCCATCGGCCAATTCGGCCAATCCGCCGGCTGTACACACCCACAGCGCGCCGCCTTTTCCGGGCGTCAGACAATGGACTGTCGCGGACGGCAATCCCTGCTTTTGTCCATAGTGGGTGACGACGCCATGGCGGACGCGCAGCAGTCCCGAGTCATTGGTGCCGACCCAGAGGTTGCGGCTTGCATCTTCGAGTAGCGCCCGCACCCAAACGCTGCCGAGAATATCCGGATCGGTTCCGCCGGGATGGCCTTCGATGGGCGGCGTGAAGCGCACGCCATCGAATCTCACGAGTCCAGTCTGTGTGCCGAGCCACAGGTAACCATCGCTGGTTTGCAGAATGGAATAGATGGTGCCGGGCGGGAGGCCTTGCTGCCAGATGCGATGAAGATACTGCGTCAGCGTACGGTTCGGATCGAGGCCGAACGCGACGGCGCCGCAGAGGAACAACAAAATGCCAAGCTTCTTCACTGCTGCTATCTTCCCGCAGATGGATACGGATGCGGGGACCCGGAGCAACCGCTCCCTCCGCGGGGTAGCCGGAAACAAACAGAGTGGGTGAAACGCTCTCGGCAACCGCTCGCTTACGGTCACGGCTCGGAACGGCCCGGCAGACTGCGCCGGGTTACTTCTGTTGTGGTTTCGGCAACGGAATAATCGTGGTCTTGTTGGCGACGATGGTCACGTTCTGACGAATGTCGCCGAAGGTCGGGGAATCGATGTGGACAGCGTAGGTCCCGGGATTCAGCATGAGACCGGTGCCGGGGTTGTTCAGTTCATCCACGTAGCCGTAGAACTTGTCGTTGATGTATACGGCGCCAGTATCGCCGGCCGCAACCGACATAAAGGATTCCGGCTCACCACCCCCGAGGCGCAAGTTGCCGAACGGCGGCTTGGCGGGCGTGACGGGCTTGAGGTGATAGTGCAGCTTGGCCGTTTTGCCGGCGCGCACGTTGAGCTTAGTGGTGAAAGTCTCATAGCGCGGATCCTGGATGGAGACTTCGACTTCGCCGATGGGCGCTTCGTATTTTTCAGGCACGGTGAAACGCGTCGTGGGACCAACGTATTTGCCGTTGATGAACAGACCGGCGTCACCCGGTTTGCCGTGCGTCTTGACGTAACCCTTGTCCTTAGCGGCGAACGCCGTCGTCGCCATCAAAGCAGCCGCCGCGAGCAGAGCGGAGCGGATCATGGCACTTCGAAATGTTAATTTCATGGTCTATTTATTCTACCGAATATTCTGCAAGTATGCGAGCGCAAGGCGGGTCTGTGCAGGGTGGCCCGACGGACCCGCCCTGCACGCGTTAAAAGTTCAGCCGGAAGCCCATCGTGATGATGCGCGGCCCGTCGCGCGGCCCGGTCGGACGTCCAAAATTGACGTTTCCAACCGAGCCGTTGACGTTTCCGAAGTCGGTCCGGTTGAACACATTGAAGGCATCGGCACTCAACTCGATGCGGACGAGGCTTCGATCCCCGTGCGGCACCACGGTAATCTCCTTGATCAAGCCCACGTTTTCATTGAAAAACGAGGGATCGCGGAAGGCGCCGTAATAGGCCGCCGAATTTCCGAATTCGTATTGTCCGGGAGTCGTAAACGCCGCGGTATTCAGCCAACGGCTGTTTGGGTTGTTCGGATCGAGCGACGTCCGGCCGGCTCCGGTGGAGATTGGCGCCCCGGTAACATCCGCCCGGCGGGAACGGGTGAACAAGACGCCGTTGCCGAGCGTGTCCGAACTCGACGCCTGGATCAAGGCACCGCTGCGATACTGCTGCACGCTCGAAATAGTCCAGTGGCCGACAATCCCGTTCACAATACGGTTATCGGTGCTGAGGAAATGCTTGCCGCGCCCAAAGGGGAGGTCGTAGCTATTCAGGATATTGACCACCTGCGGCTGGTCGAACGGCAGGTAGGATTTGTCGTCCGTCAGATTATACATGTCCTGCGGCCACACCTGGCTTTGCGAAAAAATCTGGCGATAGGTGAATTGGCTGAGCGACTTCGACCACACATAGGAACCGGTGAATTGCCAATCGCCGAAGCGGCGCTCTACCTTCACAGTCAATGCGTCGTACCAAGTCTGGCCGAGGCCGCTGTTGCGGCTGAATACACCTTGAAATTGCGGGAAGGGACGCAGCGCTTGCGCCAATGTGCCGTTGTCGGGAAAGCTCGCGTAGGGCTTGGTGAAGCCGGCTGCCGCTACTTGCGGAGAGCCAATTTGTTGCTGTAGTAGCGGCCCCAGTGAAAGATAACTGGGGTTGACCTGGTTTAGATCCAAGGTGGAATTCAAGCGGTGGCCGCGATTGCCTTCGTAGCCGAGATCGATCAGGAAATGTCCGACTTCACGTTGGAGGTTAAAGCTCCAGGTATAAATGCGAGGCGCCTTTCCGAACGTCGGCCCCATGAAGTCCACATCGGTTCCGTTGCCGACGGTGGGGTTAATATAAGGCGTCGCATGGTATCCGGGAGGCGTGGGTATGGGATTCTCCCATGCGAACGGCGCGTTCAAGCCATCGGAATTCACCTGTCTGGATCCGTTCGCCCCCAGGGTGCAACCGCAACCGCCGTTGCTGGTGGATTCATAGAAGATGCCGAAGCCGCCGCGGAGAACGGTTTTCTGGGTGACCTGGAAGGCGAACCCGGCGCGCGGCCCGATGTCTGAGAAATCAGTCGGCCAGAAACGGGTATTTCCAGTTTTGCCTGGACCCGCGCCGGGGAAGATCAGGGCGCCCGGGTAATTGTTGGCGCCGGGGTTTGGTAGTGTCAGATCCACGGAGGACATGATCGGCGAGGTCCAATTGATCGGAATTTCATATCGGAGGCCGAGGTTCAGGGTCAGGCGGGGGAGGACTTTCCAGTTGTCCTGGAAATAGAAACCGTAGTATTGATAACGGATATTGCCGTCCAAAACCGGAGTGGCGGTCTGGCCGGCCGAATCCGGTAAACCCAGCAGGAAGCTGGCGAAAGAATTGCCGCTGGTGGCCAAAGCCGAGGGGCTGGCGGTTTCGTTGCGCGCGAATACATACGTGCCGTTCGAGCCGGCCAAGTCGTGTCCGAAAGTGCGCAGGTGGCGCATATCCCAGCCCATCTTGAATTCGTGTTTGCCATGAACCCAGGTCAAGCCCTGGGTGAACTCGTTGGTCCAGTTCAACTGCGATCCATTTTGCACTTTGCCTTGCTGCATGCCCCAAGCCGTAAGCCCATCGATTCCGGCAAACTGGATCACGGGCGTGGCGTCTGAATCGCCCGTCAAGCCCGGGAAACCGACCTTGGAACCGAATCCAAGTTGCGCCGGAACACCCCACGTCTGTTGCTGCCGCGTGAAACCCCAACTGGTATGCAGTAATACGGTAGGCGAGAAGGTGAAATCGTGATTTACGCGGAAGCTCTGCGGCTTCTGATTCTGCTGCCCGAGGCCGGTGCCGAGCGGGCCGTTGAAATCGCTCACCGCTCCCGTAAAATTATTGTCGAGGCTCTGAAAGTACGAGAGGCGATTCCGATCGGAGAAATTGTGATCGATCTTCAGGCTCCAGACATGGTCGGTGAGGGTAGTGGTGTTCACGAACGAGTGGTTGTTGGTGATGCCGGCAAGATTGGTGGCGGGGATGGACGGGATGATATTCGACGAAATTTTGCTGAAGCGGCTGGTGGGAATCACGTTCCCGGGGAATGGCGTACGCGTGGCGGACGCGCCGGAGCCGCTAGTCGTGGCCGGATCGTAGATGACCTGCTGCCATTCGCTGAAATTGCCTTGCGTCATCAGGGCTGTTGGCAGCGTGTTGGTGGTGTAAGCAATCGTCGCCGGCCGCAGATCGTTGTCGTCGCTAAAGAACCAGAAGGTTTTATTTCTGCCGTCGTAGACGTGCGGAATATAGACCGGTCCGCCGATGCCGCCGGCGGCGTTGTTGTACCGCTCCTTGGGACGAAAGCCGGGCGCGTTATGGATGTTCGAGTTATTGGTCCAGCCGGCGGCGTCGAAGATATCGCGCCGGACGCTGTAAACGCCCGTGCCGTGCAGACCGTTGGTTCCGGACTTGGTGGTGAAAACTTCAATGCCGCCGCCGACGCGTCCGTATTCGGCCGTATACGTTCCCGTCAGCAGCTTGAACTCGCCGAACTGTTCGGCGGAGGGGAAGTTGAAGACCACGCCGCCGGACTCGGGAATCACCTGGCTGGTGCCGTCAATCAGCGACTCGCGGGCGCGGCCGGTGGAACCGGCGATACTCACTTCGGACCCGTTGTTGACGCCCGCCATGTAGCTGACGAAGCTTTCCGGGTTACGCAGGCCGCCGGCCCAGAGGGGCAGGGTGTTCATAAATTTTGGCGAGAAGGTTTCGCCGACCTCGCTGGTCTCGGTATCGAGCAGTTGCTGTTGCGCGCTGACCTGGACGCTTTCCTTTACGTCGCCGATCTCCAACTGCAAATCGAGCGCTTGGCGTTGCGCGATGCGGATTTCGATGTTTTCGCGGACGATCTTTTTGAATCCGGTCTTTTCCGCGGTGACGGTATAATGGCCCAC
>JBDTAT010000596.1:0-3019 GCA_039924505.1 Bryobacteraceae bacterium | reverse complement strand
ATTGCCCCGCGGTGGGACCGGGCGACGGCGCTCGCCCGCATGGGCGGCGACGAACAGCTTCTCAGCGAAGTTGCGGCTCTGTTTCTGGACGACTATCCGAAATTGTTACGGGCCCTCCAGGAGGGCGTCGCCTGCGGCGATGTCCGCGTCGTGGAGCGGACTGCCCATACGCTGAAAGGCAGTGTGTCGAACTTTGGCGCCGAGGAAGTTTGTCGGGCCGCGCTATACCTGGAAACGCTCGGCCGCACCGGCGATCTGGCGCCAGCGGCGGAGGCTCTTGGCCAACTGGAATCGGCGCTCGAAGCCCTGAATCCGGATCTGGTGGCGCTGGCCGGCCGCGCCTGAATCCGGCCGCTCCGGCAGCCGGTAAATTTTCATCGGCCGCCCCACGGCCGGAACTGGCGTGAACGATCTGGTTCCTCTGCTCGTTCCGGCGACCCGGCTGCACGGTCTGCTATAGTGTGTAGGTCCGGTCTATGATGTCAACCAGCACCCATGAAATCGTCTGCGCCCACAGCCCGGACTCCGACGATGCGTTCATGTTCTACGGGCTTGCCACCAAGAAGGTCCGCTCGCGGATGGTGAACTTCCGGCACGTGCTGGAGGACATCGAGTCCCTCAACCGGCGCGCGATGGAAGGGTTCTACGACCTGACGGCCATCTCCTACCACGCCTATCCCTACGTGGCCGGCAAGTACGTGCTGATGGCCAGCGGCTCCAGCATCGGCGACGGTTACGGCCCGATGCTGATCGGCACCCGGCCGGTCGCGCTCGAAGAATTAAAGGGCAAGCGTATCGCGATTCCGGGCACGATGACCACGGCGTACCTCGCCTTGAAGCTCTGCCAGCCGGATTTTGAGGCCGTCGTGGTTCCGTTCGATCAGATTCCGGAAGCGGTGCGGGAACATTCCGTGGACGCCGGGCTGGTGATCCACGAAGCGCAGCTCACCTATAGCAAATCCGGTTTCTACAATATCCTGGATCTCGGCCGCTGGTGGAAGAAGACCTACGACCTGCCCCTGCCTCTGGGCGCCAATGCTTTGCTGCGCTCGCTTGGACCGGAACTGCAAAGCGAATGCTGCCGGATGATGCGGGAAAGTATTCAATACGCCCTCGATCATCGCGAAGAGTCGCTCAACTACGCCATGCAGTTTGCGCGCGATATGGAAGCGCCGCTGGCCGAAAAATTTGTCGGCATGTACGTGAATCATTACACCGTCGACTGTGGCGACGTGATTCCGCGTGCGGCCCAGAAACTGCTCGACATGGGCTTCGAGGCAGGCCTCATCCCGCATCGCATCGCCGTGGAGTTCGTCCGTTAAGGGTTTGCTGCGAAATAGACTATCCATTTCCCGGGCACCGCGTGCTTGCGCGCCATCCAGCGGTCCTGCCCGACGGTTCCCGCAGGCCACTAACCGAGCAGACCTTTTTCAGTCACAACCGAAATTCAACTCAATTTCCCATTAAATCAGCTACTTGCAAAACACCCCGTTCGGAACAGGCACTTCATCTGCTATTTTGAAACCGGAAAGAAATGCGAGTGGCCACTCAGCCTTTCCAAATGGTGTTTCCGAAACCTGGTGGATAGTAGGGTCCGCCGGGCGACGGAACAGGCATCGGTGTCTGAAAAAGAGGGAGCGAGCCGTTACCAGTAGCCGGTCTCAAGCGAACGGTTCCCGAAAATCAGCGTTTTCTTGGGCGGGAACGCTGATCCAAGGGAATCGCAAGCCGGCCGGTGTACCCGCGGTGAGCGTTTTCTACACGCTGTGTGGGGACGGACGTCAGTTCGTCCTCATGCAGTCCAGAAAAGCAAAATCGAACAAGCCGCCTGCCGCGGAGCCCGGTGAACAAGAAAATTCCGGGCGCCCTGCGGCGACCGGATTGTTGAGCGCGAATTTATCGAAATCATTTGGAGGCCGAAGTGTGTCTGTGCTCGACTCATTCTCTGGGCGCCGGTTGTAGAAACCGCCGCGCTACCGTCGCGGCCCTCCCGTATGCTGTATCTGGCCGGAAGGAAGGCGGACCGGAAGAGCGCTCCGCTATGGATGTTTTTTTCGCCAGTAGCGCGCTAGCAAGTAAACCAGCACCAGCACCGCCACGCCGCCGGAAATCCATAGCAGGTAGTGATGGACGGCGTCCGCAATTTCGTGCCACCGCTCGCCGAAAAAATAGCCGAGCGTAAGAAACAGCGACGCCCACAGCAGCGCTCCTGTGTAGGCGAATAGGGCGAACGAACGGTAGCTCAGCTTCGAGGTCCCCGCGAGAATCGCCGTCAGATGCCGCACGCCGGCAATGAAATATCCCGCCACCAACGCCCAACGGCCGATGCGGTCGAACCATTCGTGCACACGAGCCAGCCGCTCGTCGGTAACGTGCAGATACTTGCCGAATTTGTGGATTGCCTCCAGACCGAGCGTGCGGCCCAGTATATAACTGACAGTGATGCCTGAAGAACTGCCAAGCACCGCGGTTAACAACGCCGGGACCGGTTTCAGTGTGCCCCTCGAAATCAGATAGCCCGTGAAGACCAAAATCGTTTCGTCCGGAATCGGCAGGCCGACAATTCCGAGCATCAGCAGCACATATAGCGCTGCGTAGCCGTAGGTCGCAACGAGATCGAAGACTTGATCCATGGGTGGAGTTTCGCCGCGCGTCAGATCGTCGAGCGCCCGATTTTTTGCGCTGGAGATATTCCCTGTTATACCGTTTCTCCACTTCGGCGCGCCTAAAAATTGAATCGCACCGCAAGTTGAACCCGTCTGGGGCTGCGCGCGGCCGTCGGTTGCAGAAACAGAGGATCTACCTGATTGCCTTGCGCGTCGAATTTCGCCTGCGTCGATAGCGTCGAAAACTGCGTGTGGTTGAAGGTGTTGTAGGTCTCGAGGCGCAACTGAAACGTCTCGCGTTCCCCCATGTGAATCAGCCGGTAGAGCGAAATGTCCCAATTGTTCACGCCCGGGCCGCGCAGCACACCGACGCCGGCGTTGCCGAAGCTGCCCTGCTGCGGCCGCCCGAACAT
>JBDTAT010000595.1:0-2580 GCA_039924505.1 Bryobacteraceae bacterium | reverse complement strand
AAGCTGGACGTCCGCAAGGGCGTCTACGATCTGCTGGCGGCCGCCAAGGAACTCCCTGATGTGCGGTTCAAAATTCTGGGATGGGGGCCGGAGGAAAACGCCATGCGGGCGGCCGCGACGCCGAACGTGGAATTTCTCGGATTCGATCAAGGTGAGCTTCGCCGCCAGGCTCTGGCAACCGCCTCCATCTTCGTGTTGCCCTCGCGCGCCGAAGGGCTCCCCGTGGCGCTGATGGAAGCGATGGCTGCCGGATGCGCCGTCGTGTGTACGCTTCCGTTCGAATACGAAGGTGTGCGCGTGCCCGTGGGAGACCGCGCACAGCTAACGGATGCGATATCGCGCCTGTGGTCGGACAAAGAAGGCACGCGCCGCATGGGTGGAGAGAATCGCCGGTTAGCCGAGGAGTTTACCTGGGGTCGCTATATCGACCGGTTGCTCGCAACCTATCACGAAGTTCTCGAGGAACAAGCCCATGTCCGCTAGGCCCAAAGTCTCTGTGATCGTTCCGAATTACAAGCGCGCCGATCTGCTACGCAAGGCCGTGCTCTCGCTATTCGGCCAGGATCTGGATCGGGACGACTACGAGGTCATTGTCGTCGACTCAACGCCCGACGAATCGTGTGTTGAAATGCTCCGCGAAATCGCGCTTCTGGCGTCCGGCGAGTTCCGCTGGTTTACGAAGAAACCGGAAGGGCCGGCCTTGTCGCGCCACCTGGGAGCGCAGAACGCGCGCGGCGAATTTCTCGCGTTTTTCGACAGCGACTGCGAAGCCTCTCCCGGCTGGCTACGCGGCGGTTTAGCGGCTTTCTCCGATGGCGTCGGTCTGGTGCAAGGGCGCACGGAGCGGGATCCCAACGGCCGGCCGGGCATTTTCACGCATTTTATTATCGTGCGCAGCGAAAGCTTCCACTATGAAAGCTGCAACGTTTTTTACCGGCGGGAAGCTTATGAGCAGGCCGGCGGCTTTCGCGGCGTCGACGGCACTCCGATGGCCCCGACGCCGACCGGCGGCGAGGATATCGACCTTGCCTGGCGCGTGAAACGCCTCAACTGGCGCAGTGTGTTCGCGCCGGACGCTCTCATCTATCACGCTGTGCTGCCGCTGCCCAAGATCCGCTGGCTCTACGACAAACGAAAAACTCCGTTTCCCGGTCTCATCAAGCAGTTCCCCGAACTCCGGCAGTTCATGTGCCTCCGCTATTTCTACGATCGCAGCCAGGCGTTGTTTTGCCTGCTGCTGGTGGGACTGGCCCTGGCCTTCGTCCATGTAGCCGCGCTGCTGCTGTGCGTTCCCTACATCGCGCACCGGGCAGCGGAGCCATCCGCCACACTGAAAGGACCGCTCCGTCTGCTGCGCGCCGGCCTCTACCTTCCGCGAGACGCCGCGCTGCTCGGTCTACTCGTTACCACTAGCGTTCGCAAGCGCTGTCTCTTGCTGTGAGTGGGCCGGAAATCGTAAGCTGGACTATCGCGGTGTCTTGGAGCGCTCAGGGGATGAGGTTGAGGATCGGCGCCGGTTTATTTCTACTCGCGGTGACCCTCGCCTCCGCGCAGCAGCCCTTCTCCATCTTTTCCGCCGATCCGATCGGTTGCTTTCAGATGGACGGCCCCGGAGCTTTGTCCATTGTGGACGTCTCCGGCCAGCCGTTCCCGCAAGCTATCGATCTACGGACGCCGCCCTACTCCGGCAATTTGTACGACATCCGCGCACGCTGTTACCAGACCAGTCCGGCGAACCAAGGCGACGTGATGGTGGCCGCATTCTGGATGCGAACCGTGTCGTCGCAAAGCAGTACCGGTTACGCCATGTTCGACGTCGAGCAGGGCCGGCCGCCCTACACGAAATCGATCCTGCGGCCCGTAAGCGCCGGCTCCGATTGGCAGATGATACAGATTCCTTTCGTCATGGCGCAGACCTACACGTCGAGCGATGGCGCCAGCGCCGACGGATATAACGTCGATTTCTGGATTACGTTCGAGCCCCAGGAAATCCAGATTGGCGGTTTGAGCGTTCTGGATTACGGCCCGAACTATCCCGTTGCGAATCTGGGGCTGACGCTGGAGCCCTACGCAGGTCACGACCCCAATGCGGCGTGGCGCTCCGCCGCCGCCGCGCGCATCGAACAGATCCGGAAGGCGGACATCGCGGTGGTGGTCCACGACGCCGCCGGCAACCCGGTTCCGGGAGCAACCGTCCAAGTTCAGATGCTGCGGCATGCGTTTCCCTTCGGGTCTGCCGTCAGCAGCATTGGCCTGATTGTCGACAGCCCGGATGGGCAGAAGTATCGCGACGCTGTGCGCCAGTTGTTTAATACCGCCGTGATAGAGAACGATTTGAAGTGGCCGGTCTGGGAAACCACCGGGAGGAATGTCGCCCTGCCGGCTCTCGACTGGCTGAACCAGAACGGCCTCACGGACTTGCGCGGGCATAATCTTATCTGGCCCAGTAAACCGAATCTGCCGCCGGATGTGGTTGCGATGCTGAATCAGCCGGTGGTGGATCAGGCTGTCCTGCGGGCGCGGATTCAAAGCCACTTCGCGGATATCCTGGGCGCCACAAGTGGCCAACTGGCGGAGTGG
>JBDTAT010000594.1:0-6155 GCA_039924505.1 Bryobacteraceae bacterium | reverse complement strand
TTCAGCGTGATCGTGAAGGGCTTGTTGACGGCATTCGTGAAGTTCGGATGCACGACGATCGTATCCATGTCGGAAACGATCAGAACCGGCGGATTTTCGAGCGCTAACGCATACCGCTGCAACTGCGCGAACGCGGCTGTCAGATCTTTGTGCTTGCCCTTGTACTCGCAGGCGAAATGCTTTCGCTTCCAAACATCTGCCCAGCCTTTACCGCCGCCGGTCTTCTCGGCGCCTTTTTCAAAGGTGTACCAGTCGCCACTCGGATCGGCTTCGGTGGGAGTGGGTTCGCCGAGCAGCCGGCACAGATCGTTGAAATGCGATTGAGAACCCTGGCGTTCGCCTAAACTGGAAGGCCACCACTTTTCTATGAACTCTCTGGCTGTCACGATGAACTATCAGGATCGTCGATCCCGGCGCGCGGCGCAACAGGTTGGCGGAAATTGCGGGAAAAACTCGATATTATGGTCTGACCCGATTATGCGACCCGCTGCCTGTTTCGCCTCGGCTTGTCTCGCCACTCTTGCTCTGCTGCTGACCACGTCGTGCCGCACTCCGCGTAGCCCGGAGGCCGCGCCGGCTGGACGCGATCTGTTCCGTCTCACCTTCGGCGTCGTCGATCGTGAGCCGCACGATTGGTCCGGGTCGGCGGCGGCGTCCGGCGGCCGGATCGTCACGCTCGCGCCGTGGCATTTCGATAAGACCGACAGCCTGGACCCGCGCGCCGGAACGTGGAAATGTTCCACGCGATTGTCCGCCGTGCTTAATCCGAAATACTGGTGGCTGGGGGCGATGCACACCGTTCCCAAGGATATGACGCTGCCCACACCGGGCCTGATCCCGAACGGCCTGTATCTGGGAGTGGATGGAGCGGGCGAAGTTGCGGTGCGCACGGCGCAGGGCAGTTTCCGGTTCCAACCCTCCGGGATCGCTTTCGGCTTTCCGAAAAGCTTTCTGGATGGCCGCCTGACGGTGGAGCGTGTTCCGGCCGCGCGCAACCTGACCGCCGGCGACGGATGGGAGGACGATTATCCCGCCGTCACCATCGGTTCGGACGGCGCTGGAATCGTCGCCTGGGTCGCGTATCACAATCTAAAAGAAAAATTGCTGGTGGCGCGCGCCGACGGTCTGTTACGCAAGACGATCGGCGAGGGCGAGTTTTTCCGTCCCTCGCTGGCGGCGGGGCCCGGCGGCGCGGCGTATCTGGCCGTATCGGTCCACACTGGCGACACATGGAAAATCGGGGTTGCGATGCGGACCGCGGCCGGGTGGCAGAACCTGCAAATGATCTCAGAGGGTGGCCCGGACCTCAATCCGCGCGCGGCCGTCGATTCGACCGGCGCCCTGTGGGTGGCCTGGCAGGCGTATCGCGACGGGCGCTCCCGCATTCTGGCGCGGCGTTTCGACGGCAACGCGTGGTCCCCGGAACTTGCGGTCAGCGGCAATGCGCGCAACGCGTGGGAGCCGTCCGTAGCCGTGGACACGAAAGGCCGCGTTCATTTTGTCTGGGATGCCTACGACGACGGCGCGTACAACGTCTACTACCGGGCGTGGGAAAACGGCGCGCTGGGCGCACAGCGGCAAATCACGCACGGGCAACGGTTCCAGGCGCACGCCACGGTGGCCTGCGACCGGCTGGGCCGGCCATGGATCGCCTGGGACGATGGCGGCCCGAATTGGGGTAAGGACTCTGGATTCCTGATTCCGAAAGGCACCGCGACCGCGCTCTATGAGCAGCGGCAGCCCCGGGTGGCGGTCATCGGCGCGACCGGGATGCTGGAGCCGGCGCCCATTCCAAAACCGGGCGTCAGCCCCGATCCGCAGCTTCCCGCGCCGAGCTTCGAGCAGCCGCAATTGCTGGCAGATGCGCGCGGCAACGTCTGGTGCCTGCTGCGCCGGCGCACGGTAAAGTTGCATGAAGTCTGGAGCCAGTCGCTCCAGAAGAACCGCTTGCAGGAATATTCGCTGTGGGACTACGCGGCGCTGCATTACAACGGCGCCCAGTGGAGTGAGCCGGTTTCGCTCCCCTATTCCTTCGGGCGTAACGATCTGCGCGCCGGTTTCGCCGCGGCTTCGAATGGCCAGGTGCTGGCCGCCTGGGCGGGCGACGGGCGCGCGTTCTCAAAACCGTATCCGTTCGTGAAGAACGAAGTGTACACCGGGGAGATCGCGCCGCTGCCCTACGAGGAAGCCTCGCTGACGCCGGTCTCTTCCACCTCCGCCGATGAAACCAAGCCCGTGCATCCCATGGAAGCGGAGCAGGTGGCTCGTCTGCGCGCCGCCCGCATTCAGGATGGCGCGAAACAACTGCGCGTGTTTCGCGGCGACGTCCACCGCCACAGCGATATCAGCTTCGATGGCGATATCGACGGCTCCGTCTGGGACTTCTATCGATACACCATCGATGCGGCGAATTTCGACTACTCCGCGTTGACCGACCACAACGCCGGCGACGATAACGAATACTTCTGGTGGATCATCCAGAAATCGAACGATCTGTTTCACTATCCGGGGCGGTTCGTGCCCATCTACGCCTATGAGCGCAGCGTGCGCTATCCCAACGGCCACCGCAATCTGCTGTGGGCCTACCGCGGCGTGCGCACGCTGCCGCGCGATCCGGCCGAAGATGAGGGTAAGCAAGGCGCCGCGAAAATATACGAATATCTGCGCCGCACCTCCGGCATCGCGCTGCCACACACCAGCGCCACCATGATGGGCACCGACTGGCGGGACAACGCCCCGGATCTCGACGTGCTGGTTGAAATCTACCAGGGCGACCGGACATCGCAGGAGTACGACGGAGCGCCGCGCGCCGCCACGTCGAAAGATCCTTTATCGCAGCCGGGCGGATTTGAGCCCAAGGGCTTCGTGTGGAACGCGTGGGCCAAGGGCTATAAGATCGGCGTGGAATCGTCGAGCGATCACGCTTCGACGCACGTCTCCTACGCCGTGATTCTGGCGGAAGACTACACGCGCAAAGGATTGCTGGACGCCATGCGCTCGCGGCACGCTTACGCGGCCACCGACAACATTCTGCTGGACGTGCATTCGGGCGATCACGTCCAGGGCGACTTCTTTGAGACCTCCCAGCGTCCGCGCGTCGAGGTACACATCGAAGGTACTGGGCCGGTGTCCAAGGTGGAGGTCATCAAGAATAACAAGTTCGTATTTTCCAGTCAACCAAATAAAGCCTCGGTGAATTTCGTGTACGAAGACCGCGACGCCGAGGCCGGTGAAAGCTACTATTACGTCCGCATCCAACAGGCCAACACGCAAATGGCCTGGTCCAGCCCGATGTGGATTACTTACAAGCCTGTCAAGGCAAAATAGAAATCTCCGGTTCTGTGCAAGGAAGCGGTCGAGTTTCCCGACCCGGCTCTGTCTCGACCGGATAACCCACCAGCAGATCGTACACGCCGGGAAGCTGATCAACGAAGGCCAGCGCCGCGAGGACATGGCCGACATGTTCAGAGTCGGGCGCACCACCCCCTACAGGGCGCTTACTCGTTGAGCGGGGAGACGACGGAGAGACGACCGGCTCCTGACGCTTGGTATCGACTGCATTCCCCACATGCCAGGGAAGGGTGTCAATAGCCCATGCTGCCGCGGTTCTGCGACCACCAGCTTTTCCAAAACAAAAGGTACGAGGCTTCATTCGCCGTAACTGCCTGCACCCCGAAAGCGAGGTTCGCGGCCGTGGCCGCCGTCTTGTATGGAGCACTCGCCGGGAGCTGCAAATATGACAAGCTTGGGACTCCTGCCTTCGTCTGCGTTGGCAGGCCATTGGCGAACGCCCCCATACCGCCAACGGCCTCGACCCGCAAGTTCAAATCGGAGTCGTCGAGCAGCGTAGCTAAGAACGGCAGCGCCGCAGATGTGTGAATCGCGGCCAGAGCATGGCCGGCAGCCTCTCGAAAGGCATTGTTGGGGTTCGATGAATTGGTAGCGGCCGCTCCGAGCGCAGCTACCGAATCGGCGCCAGTGGCCCGGAAATAGTCCCGAATGCTTAAGAGCAATATACCTGCCGCAGGGTTTCCCGTGGCCGTCGATTCCGGTTTGGATCGCAGTGATTAGCGCAGAGGCATTTCCGGATCGGATCAGGCCGCCAAGTCCCAAGAGCTGTTGTTCCGAAACTGCCGAGTTTGCCATTCGTTCGTACAGCAGCTCGAAGATCGGCGATTGCAACTCGTCCAGCACACCGCTTTGCAGAGCGTACAGCTGAAAGTGGTAGCCGCTGCTACTTTCGATCGCAGAGCTTATCTCAGAGGCGAGTTTGTCGCTGAGCGTAGCCGATTGGCTGTAGGCATAGGCACTTAAGATGTTCACAGGCGCGGGAAAGTACACTCCGCTTAGCTGCATTGTGCCCTGCATTACTGGAATGACCCGCCATGCGCTCCCTGCCTGTTGAAGAAACCAAATTCCGCCGCCGCTATTATCTGCCGCGCTCTGATTTCCGCTCGCCCAATACGCCGCGATGGAGGTCCCGGCGAGGGCGGGGTCGCCCTTTATCACGCGGATCACATTCAGGGAGAAGTTCACCGTGGCGCCATCCTGTACAATCTGGGCGGCGCCCGCATTAACAATGAGATCCGCGCTCTGCTGAAGGGTCACAACGGACTGGGGAGCCATCAAGCCTCCCTCTAAGCTCGCTGCCGCAAGGAAAAGCGCGAGAATCGTCCACAAACCGTGCGTTGTTGCCCTCATGAGTCTTTCTCTTCTCGATTTTATCCTTTCCGCCTGTTACTGGTGCGTTCCGTGATCAGCCACTACTGTCCGGCTAACGCTTGGTGCATCGACAGCCCAAAATTTGTCTTTTTCTGTCTTTGTCAGAATTTGTCTTAAGGACAAGCCGTGACGGGTGATTCGGCGGCTGGTACACTACATCACGTGCGCATGATTGGTTGGGTGCTGCTTCTCTCGATCCTCCCGTCCCGGGCGCCGGCGGCCGATCTGCCGACGATCATTGAACAGGTCCGCGGCGAAGTGAATCCGCTCGAATCGATGGAGTACATGCGGCGCATCTACTCGACCGACCGCTGGTTCACGTTTCCGAAATTCGCGGAGACCGCGCAGTATGAGGCCTCTGCGATGCGGAGCGCAGGTTTACAGCGCGTTGAAATTCTCAGCGCGCCGGCCGACGGTGTTACGCAGGTGGGCTACTGGACCATGCCGCTGGCGTGGGATGTCCGCAGCGGAACGCTCGAAATTGCGTCGCCGGCGCTGCCGCTCGAATCGCGGCTGCTAGCCGATTACCAGAGCATTCCAACGTCGGTCGGAATGTGGAGCGGGCCGACACCCGCGGCCGGAATTACCGCCGACGTCGTGGAATTGAAAACGCCGCTGACAATCGAGGACGCCCGCCGCATGGACCTGCGCGGAAAATTCATCCTGACGGCCGGCGATCTGCGTAGCTTCAAATGGATGCTCGTAAACTCCGGCGCGGTGGGCGCCATCAGCGGATTCACCGAAAATCCGGACTTGAAAGACGACCGCGAATGGATCAACTCCTGGGGCGATTTTGGATGGGCCTTCACGAAAAAGAGCACGCCCCTGGTGAGCTTTTCCATCACACCGCACGAATACGAATTTCTGCATCGTCTCCTCGCCAAGGGTCCGGTAAAAGTGAAAGCTCAAGTGGACAGCCGCTATTATTCCGGCCCCTATCCCATCGTCACGGGCGTGATTCCGGGCGCCGGCGGCGATGAAGAGGTCTTGACGCTGGGGCATAGTTCGGAGCAAGGGGCCCAGGATAATGCGACCGGCGTTTCGGCGCTGCTGGAGGCGATGGCCACGCTGAACCGGTTGATTGCATCCGGCAAACTGCCGCGGCCGCGGCGCACCATTCGCATTATGACGACGGGCGAGATGTACGGAACCATGCCCTACGTTCAGTCGCACATGGAACGGATGCATCGCACGGTGGCGGCGATGTGTCTCGACACGCCCGCGTCCGCCTATGAAATGAGCGGCACCGAGTACACCTTTTATATGGACCCGCACGCCGCGAAATCTTACGTGGACGCGCTGATCCTGAAAATTGCGGCGTCCTATTTTCCATTCGTGAAGCGTCCCTGGCATGAGCACGCCTATGAAGCGGGGACCGACACGTACCTGAGCGATCCGATGATTGGCGTTCCGACAACCTGGGCCTACAGCGG
>JBDTAT010000593.1:0-3865 GCA_039924505.1 Bryobacteraceae bacterium | reverse complement strand
GTGGTGGACTATGTCGTGGTGGAGGGAAGCCAGCCTCAACCAAGCGCGCTGCCGTTTCCATTTCCTGTGTTTGTCAAGCCGGCCAATCTCGGCTCGTCGGTTGGAATCTCCAAGGCGCGTAACGCGGAGGAGCTGAAGTGGTCGCTCGATCTGGCCCGCGGCTACGACCGCAAGATCATCGTGGAGCGCGGCATCACCGGCCGGGAATTCGAGTGTTCCGTGCTCGGCAACAGCGATCCCATCGCCGCGACGCCGTGCGAAATTCTGCCGTCGCGCGATTTCTACGACTACGAAGATAAGTATCTTCTCAATAGCGCGCGCATTGTATTACCGGCCCCGATCAGTGGCGCCGAAACCGTGGAGATGCGCCGTCTCGCAGTGGAATGCTATCGCGCCGTCGGCTGCGAAGGCATGGGACGTGTCGATTTTCTGATGGAGCACTCCACCGGACGGATGTTCATCAACGAGATCAACACCATCCCTGGATTCACCTCCATCAGCATGTATCCTAAAATGTGGGAGTATTCCGGCCTTTCGTTCTCCATGCTGATTGACCGCCTGATCGAACTGGCGCTCGAACGGGCGGAAACGCGGAAGTTCCTTCGCTTCACCCGGTGAACCATGATTTTTCTGGCATTCTTTCTGCTGTTCTCCGATCCGGCATCCGGCATCGAAGAACAGTTGAAGAAGATCATCAACGTGTTCACCGTGGCGTCCAGCCAGGCCGCCGACCCGGTTACGCCGGAGCGCGCCTTCTACGATGGCGCAATTCCGGGGATGTTGCGCCGGCTGGATCCGCATTCGGTTTTCTTCGATCCCACGCAGTTCGATCAGCTCCAGCAGATGGAAAAGTCGGAGCGAAAGGGATTCGGCAGCGTCGTCTCCGTGCTGCCTGGCCGCGTCATCGTGCTGCAGGCATTGCCTGGAACACCTTCGGCTAAATCCGGCCTTCTGCCCGGAGACGAAATTCTGGCGATCAATGGGTATGCGTTGGACCGCCTGGAATTCGACCAGCTTGTCCAATTGCTCTCCGCATCGCGGCAACGCGACGCGCGCCTGATCATCCGCCGCCCCGGCAACGCCCGCCTGCTTCCGTTCTTGCTGACGCCGGAGTTGGTCGATTCGCCTAGCGTCGATCGCGCCTGGATGCTGTCTGCCGGCGTAGGCTATGTGCATGTCGCCAGCTTCGACGCCCAGACCGGACGCGACGTGAAACTGGCCATCGAAAAGCTGGGCGGCGAGAAAATGAAAGGGTTGGTGTTGGATCTACGCGACAATCCCGGCGGCGTCGTGCCGGCCGCGATCGCGACCGCATCATTGTTTTTGAAGCCGGGCCAGCGCATCCTCACAGTCCGCGGCCGGAGCGTGAAAGGCGATCAGGCGGATGTGCCGGCCACCGCCACGCCCTACACATTCCCGCTCGCAGTGCTGGTGAATGGCAAGTCGGCCAGCGCTTCGGAGATCGTCACGGGCGCGCTGCAGGATCACGACCGCGCGGTCGTGATCGGTGAGCCGAGTTACGGCAAGGGCCTGGTGCAAAGCGTATATCCGCTCTCCTCCGGCGCCGGTCTCGCTCTGACCACGGCCTTCTACTACACGCCGAGCGGACGTTCGATCCAGAAACCGCTCGCGGCCGGCCAACTCGACTCCGCGGAGATCGCTCCGCCGGGTGATTTCCATACCGACTCGGGCCGGAGGGTGATGGGCGGCGGTGGCATCACTCCCGACGTTGTTGTGCATCCCGACGCCGTCACGCGGTTGCGCGCCGTGCTGGACTCCTCCGGATCGTTCGTTCAGTTCGCCGCTCCGTACGCGCGCGATCGCAAAATCACGCCGGATTTTGCCGTGACACCGGACTTGCTCGATCAGTTCGAGGGCTATCTCTCTGAGCACGACATTCAACCTCCGGTCAGCGAATGGCTCGCCGACCGGCCCTGGATCGAGAGCCGCCTGAAGCAGGAGATCTTCAATCTTGCGCTAGGCGTAGCTAAAGGGGATGAAGTGGAAGCGCAACGCGACCCGATGGTTCGTGCCGCATTAAAACAGTTGCGGTAACACTGCGTCATCGCCATTCTGTATCCTGGAATCTGTGATTCGAAGCGCTGTCGTTCCCGTCGCCGGCCAAGGCACCCGTCTATTACCGGCCACCAAGTCCCAGCCCAAGGAAATGTTGCCTGTGGCGCGCAAGCCCATTGTGCAATATGTCATTGAGGAGTTGGCCGCCAACGGTATTGAGGAAATTCTTCTCGTCACAGGCCGCAACAAGTCGTCCATCGAAAATCACTTCGATCTCGATCCCGAGTTGACGCGCGCATTAAGCGCGGCCGACAAACAGGACTTGCTCGCTGAAATTCAGTTCAACGAGCGCGCCGCGCATTTTTTCTATACCCGCCAGCGCCAGCCGAAAGGCCTGGGCGATGCTATCCTGTGCGGCGAAACATTCGCGGGCGAACAGCCCTTCGTCGTGGCGCTCGGCGATTCCATCCTCGGCTTGCACGGGCAATCGACGTCGCTCGCCCGGATGACCGAACTGTTCGAATCGCGCAGCGCGAGTTGCGTCATTGCGGTCGAGGAAGTCCCCCGCCACGAAACGCGCCACTACGGCATCATCGAACCGGCCGAGTCCGATGGCGACTATCTCCGCATCGTAAATCTGATCGAAAAACCGGCGCCTGAGAACGCTCCCAGCAATCTTGCCATCGCCGGCCGTTATGTATTCTCGCCGCTCATCTTCGACATGATCCGCCAGATTCCGCCCGATGCCCGCGGCGAAATTCAGCTCACCGACGCCATCCAGCGGCTGTGCGATGAAGGACGGCGGGTGCTGGCCGTGAAACTTCCGCCCGGAGAAAAGCGCTACGACATCGGAAATTTTCCCAGCTACTTCGAGACGTTCCTGGAATTCGCGCTCGCCGATCCCGACTATGGCGCCGAGCTGCGCGAAAAGTTGGAACGGATTCTCGCCAAGGGCCCCGCTCATTCCGGAAAGGCCTGAGATGGCGCCACGGATGGCGCTAGCGCTGCTGTTCATCGGACTCGTAGCAACGCGCTTGTGCCACTCCGGCATCGTCTGGGTGGAGGAGGCGTATCCCACCGCCGCCGCACTCCAGATGCTCGACGGGAAAATTCTCTACCGCGATGTCTGGTTTGACAAACCGCCATTGTTTCCAGCGCTCTATACGCTGTGGGATGCACGCACCGGCGTTCCGCTGCGCATTGCCGGCGCACTCTACATCTTTTTCGCGTGTCTGGTAGCCTACCGCTTCGCAGGCGAGCTCTGGAGCGGCCAGGAGGCCGTCGCCGCCGCGTGCTTTCTCGGCTTCTTTCTCACCTTCGGCATTCCTTCGGCTGTGATGGCGCTGGCACCGGATCTCCTCATGATCTTGCCCCATCTCGCCGCGGTGTATCTGGCATGGCGCGGCCGGGCGTTTCTGGCGGGCGTGGCGGCGGGCATCGCGCTGCTGATAAATTCCAAGGGTGTCTTCGTGCTGGCGGCTTGCGCCCTGTGGCAGTTCCGCGCGTTGCCGGTGCTCGCGGCCGGCTTTCTGCTGCCGAATGCCATCGCCGCCCTCGTGCTGTGGTCCGTCGGCGCGCTCCCCGCGTACTGGCAACAGGTGTGGGTGTGGGGCTGGCTCTATTCCAAAGACACGTTTGTCGATCATCCGCTACGCGCTGGACTCGCGCGTACGCTCGATTGGGCCGGCTTTCAACTCACGCTGGTCGCCGGCGCGGCCTGGTTCTGGTGGCGCGGGCAATCGAGTGAGCGGAAACGCTTCGCCCTATGGACCGCGGTGTCTCTCGCGGGCGTCGCCGCGGGCTGGCGTTTTTTTCCGCGCTACTATTTTCTGCTGCTACCACCTATGAC
>JBDTAT010000592.1:0-7771 GCA_039924505.1 Bryobacteraceae bacterium | reverse complement strand
ACACGTACGACGCTGGCGCCGCCAATGGAAAGGGGCGCCTCGTCGCGATCTCCAGTTCCGCCGCGATAAATCAGATCGCGGGGTACGATGTGCTGGGCCGCGTCGCCGGGAGCAGCCAAACAATCGATGGACAGCCCTATGTCTTCAGCTATTCGTATAATCTGGCGGACGCGCTCACCTCGATGACGTACCCTTCGCAGCGCGTGGTCGCGACCGCCTACGACGGGGCGAACCGGCCCGCATCGGTGAGCGGCAGCTATAACGGAACGCCGACGACGTACCTGTGGGCCGTCTCTTACGCTCCTCACGGCGGCTGGGCGGCGCATACGTTCGGAAACCAGATTGCCCAGATGGACTCCTACAACAATCGATTGCAGCCGACCGAGATGAAGGATGGCCTGCCGGTGATCACATCCGGGGTCATGAGCATCCCGAACCCGGTGCTCGATCTCCAGTATTTCTGGGGCTCGCCGGTGTTGAACGGGAATAGCGCACAGAACAACGGCAATCTCACCAATCTGCAGATCCAGACGCCGGGCGCGGGCGGCAATTCGACGCTGACGTTCTGGCAAACGTATGTCTACGACCGGCTGAACCGGATTTCCTCGGCGGGCGACAATGGAGGCAGTGGCTGGTCGGAACAGTTCGACTACGATCAATACGGCAATGCCTGGTTGTCGTCGGCGCCCTCCGGTTTGCCGATCCAATCGCAGATGCCCACTGCGTCGGCTTTCTAGCTCCAGCTACGATGGCGCGGGGAATCAGACGGGCTTGGGTGCGTTCCAGTTGACCTACGATGCCGAGGAGCGGCTCCTTACCGCGCGGGCCAGTTCGACCTCGACGTCCATTAGCTACGCCTACGACGGGACCGGGCAGTTGGTGGGAAAGTCCATCCATGGTGGAAGCACGACGCTGTATGTGCATGACGCATTCGGCAACCTGGCGGCGGAGTATTCCTCCGGAACCCCCGCGTCGGCGCCCTGCACCACGTGTTACCTGATCCAGGATCATCTGGGAAGCACGCGCATGGTGACGGACGGCGCGGGTAACGTGGTCGGGCGGCACGACTATCTGCCCTTCGGCGTGGAGATTCCCGCCGGCTATACCGGACGCACCAGCCTCTGGGCCGCGGCGGACACGGTGGATACCAGGTTCACCGGGCAGGACCGGGATACCGATACGGGCCTGGATCGCTTTCCGGCGCGGTATATGGGGAGTGCGGAGGGACGGTTTATGGTTCCCGACCCGATCGGCAGCTTGGCCGCGGACCCGGCCAATCCGCAGAGCTGGAATCTGTACAGCTATGTCCGTAACAACCCGTTGGCGCTCATCGATCCAACGGGCCTGACGAGCTGCGACGCCAACGGAGATAACTGCTCCGACAGCGTAACCGTGAATGGCGGCGGGGGCGATGGACTGCCCGTGAATTGTTTCTTTTACAGTTTCCTTTGCGGAGGCGACGGTTTCCCCGGCCCCGGGGGCACGACGCCACCGCCGCCACCAACGCCGCCTCTAACCCCGCCGCCTCCGCCAAAGAGCGGTGGTGTGATAAAGAGCATTTTCTGCGGCGCATTCTCTGGACTTGTAAATGCGGCGGCTCCACGAAATCTGAACAGTACGATTGGTGTCGGAGCCGGTGGCAGCGCGGGTGTTGGATTCATCCTGGGAATCGCAGCTTCCGTAGGGATCCAAGCCGTTGCCGACAGCCACTCAAATCTCGGCATAGCCTTCAACGTTGGTGGCAATCCAGGTTATGGGGTCTTTGGCGTTGGCGCGACCGGAGGCGTTCAGGGATCGTATTCGACCGCTTCAACAATCTATGGCCTACGTGGGTTCTCTGCGGGAGCTGGTATCACTGCTGGTCCGGGCGGTGTGGATGCCGCTGTCAGCAGTGGGGCAACGGTAACTGGCACATTCGGAGTCGGGGCCGGCACCAAGGGCGCTGCACTTTCCTTGAACTATACATGGGTTCCCTCGGCCCTAAGCACGAACTGCAGGCAATAGGAAACATGATGCTCCCTCTCATTACAATCACGTTTATTGTTCTGGGTTTTCTAGTTGCCATATTGGGAGCCCTCTCACGGGGTTATGTGAGAAGTCGCTTGCGGGAGTCAGGCGTCCCGCTCAAATCATGGGTAACAATTGGAAATGAACTGCGCTACACAGAGCAGTATCTGAAGATGGCACAATCACATCATTTTCCGAGGTTGCCAGCACTTATTGCAATCATAGGAATGCCTGGGGCATTTTTACTGATGGTTCTCGGTTTAATGCTGCGCCGTTAACATAGGTCCATGTGTACGACGATATCCGCCGCTTACGATCCAGGCGCTGAATGGAGTGACCGAACTAGGATCAATCGGCCTAACGGCAGGAGAGTTTGCAACTGGGGTAGGGGCCGCAAAGGTTGGCGCGCGAAATTTTCGTCTTCTAAAAATCCCGTGTGGCTCAGGCTCTCCACCAGGTGCTGCTCCAGTTCGCTCACGTCCAAATCGCCGGTCACCTCCACCAGATATTTTCTTAGGTCGAGCTCGGTCTGTTCGCCGTCGAAAAACTGGAGGCCGGCCACCAGCGGCGGCGGCACGATCAACGTCGCCTCCGAGTAGCGAAATGGGTCGCGAATCACCAGGCCCGGGCGATCCTCGGAAGGCGAAGGCATGAAATCGAGATTCAAACGAAGGCGCGGAAGCGGCTGCGGCATGTCTTCCCAGGATATCGGATCGACACTAAACCCGCGCTACAATGCAGTTAAACATGCACGTTCTCATCACAGGAGCGAACGGCGGATTAGGCGAAGCCGTGACGCAGGCATTTCTTGATCGTGGCGACCGGGTGACCGGAATCGCCCTTTCCTGGAACGGAAAGTCCCCTCCGATTCTGGCGCTCGAAGCCGACATGACATCCGCCGGCGCCTGCGCCCGCGCCGTGGAACAGGCCCTCGCAACCGGACCTATCGAAGCGTTGATCCACGTGATCGGCGCATTTGCCGGCGGTACTCCCGTCGCCGGGACGGACGACGAGACCTGGGACCGGATGATGAACTTGAATCTGCGTTCCGCGTTCCTCGCGTTTCGCGCGGTGTTGCCCGGAATGCTGGCGGCCGGGCGCGGGCGGATTGTTGCGATAGGCTCGCGCACAGGAATGGAACCGGCTGCCGGCCTAAGCGCGTATGGCGTTTCAAAAGCCGGATTGGTCGCGCTGGTCCGCACGCTGGCGTTGGAGTTGAAGGGCACCGGAGTAACGGCGAATGTCGTCATGCCGAGCATCATCGACACGCCCGCCAACCGCCGCGCCATCCCCGGCGCCAAGTTTTCGCAGTGGGTGAAGCCGGAATCGATCGCCAACGTGCTGGTGTGGCTGGCATCGGAGCCATCGGCCGACATCAACGGCGCCGTGATTCCGATTTACGGAAACGCCTGACAGAAACCGTTCAATGTGACGGGCCGTCTAATGGTTTTGTACCCTCCCCCGGGTCACGTCTCCGGTTCGGGGATTTGTTCACACCCTTACGCCAAATCCCCTACGGCACCGCGCTCGTAATCCCCACCAGCTCCACCTCAAAAATCAGCGCCGCGCCGCCGGGTATCGATGGCCGTCCGCTATCTCCATACGCCAAACCGGACGGGCAAACCAATCGCGACTTCCCCCCGGCTTTCATCTTCTGAACGCCTTCGGTCCAGCACGGAATCACGCCGTTCAAACGAAATTCCGCCGGCTCGTTGCGCCGGTAGGAGCTATCGAATTCCGTCCCATCCACCAGCGTCCCGCGATAGTTCACCTTCACCGTATCCGTGGCTTTCGGCGACGCTCCAGTGCCAGGCGTCAGTTCGCTATAGATCAATCCGGATTCCGTTTTCTCCGCCCCCGGCGCGGCCGCGGCTTTCGCTAGATAGGCCATCGACGCGGCCTTCTCTTTCTCCATCACCCGCGCCGACCGTGTGTGTGCGAGCGGCGCGATCTTCGGCCCCCACTCACTCACGTCTACCGCCGGCTTGCCCGCGGCCGCGTCCGCCATCGCCCGCTTCACAATTTCCATTTCCGCCGCCGAAAGGTCGAACTGTTCCAGCGATTTGTACACCGACAAGCCCAGCGCGTAAATCGTCTTTTGATCGTCAGTCGTCAGCGCTGGAGCCTTCGGCTTCGCCACCACACGTTTCGCGGGTGGGCGCCGCGCCACTGGAGTATGTGGAGTATGTGAGGCCGCTTTCGGCGGCGCCGTCTGCGCCATCAAAGCAACCGGCAAAAAGATCAGGAGACCACGCATTCATCCAGCCTAACATCGTTCCGCCAATACGCTCCCCGCGTTCCTTCCCGCACCATCGGAATCGCCTACCGCGGCCGTGCCGCGACCGCTCCGTTTAAGACGCGGTCCAAATAATCGATTGCCGTGATCCACCCGCCGTGTCTTCATCACCTTCGGTGGGCCGTAGGCCCATGGGGCACTCCCTCGAAAGTCACGCCCCAAACCCTCCTGGTTTCGCCGCCCCTTCGCCGCTGTCTCGTGCCCCGCAGGGGCATTTCGGCTCGCTTACGCGCGCGGCTCGGAATGGGCTTTCCCTCCCCAGTCCGAGCGGCGACCGCCAGGGAGCGGTTGCCGAGATCATTTCGCAACAAACCCTAAGCAGCCGCGGGCCGTGTCTAAAAATTTTCCAGTAACCAGACGTTGCTCCCAAAGCCCTGCTCCGGGAATGCCAACTGGCGGCCATCCGGGGATGGAAACAGGTCCGGCGCGAATGTGCTCGCGGCCTTCGATAAAATGTGCGCTTGGCCTTGCGGGTTCACATACAGCAGCGTCCAACTCGCCGGCGCCTGCGCGACGGCCAACCAGCCCTTACCCCCTGGCGCCCAGCTAATGGCATGTAGATGCGACCATCCCGCAATCACAACGTCGGGTTCGCTTTCACCGTGAAGTCCGCGGCCGCTTCGCAGGCGAATCCGGTGGATGCGGGCTTCGTTCGCGTCCCATTTGATCCAGGCCAGTTGCGAGCCGTCCGGCGTGATGGTCCAATTCGCCGCGTTTTTGGGATCGTATGGATGCCGGGCAATTTCTTCCTCCGGCTCAAACCCCTTCCCGGGACGAAAAGAGCGGAACACAACCTCATTACCTTGCCGCTGGGCCAGCACACACGGCATCCCGGCGCGTTGCGGACATTCAAAGCGGAGGCCCCACTCCGAAAATTGCGACGCCGTCAATTCCACTTGGGGCAACCCTCCGGAAATCGGCATGCGCATCAAGCGCACCGGATCGGGTTCCTGCCAGTTTCTAGGGCGCTCCAGGTATAACAGCCATTCGCCGCCGGGGCTGACGCGCGGGCTAAACCGGTCGTCCTCGCCCAGAGTAAAAGGCTCATCGGAAACCCGATCGCACTCCTGCCTGAAAATTCCACAGTTTCCATTACGGTTGGACTCGATGAACAGCGCCCGGCTATCCGGCGTCCAGGCGCGGGGGAAATCCTCACGGCCCAACCCGAAGGTAAAGCGGCGAACGTTCAGAAGCGCAAAGGGTGCGGCGCGCTCCGCCATTCGAGGCAGGAACTGTTTCGCGCCGCGCTCCGTTTTGCGCGAGTTCCTCAATAGAAGCGCAAAGGGTGCGGCGCGCACCGCCGTACTAGGCAGGAACTGTTCCACGCCGCTCTCCGTTTTGCGCGAGGTCCTCGATACACTCTTCCCGGCATCCTTCAATTCGCCAATGTAAACACTATGCTGGACGATGAGGTCCCGCAACACCAGACGCTTACCGTCCGCGCTGGCGCTCAACCCCGTAATGGGGGCATCCCATCTGGCAACTACAAACGGCTCGCCACGGGCGCGACCCGAGCGGAGATCGGTGTCTATCCGCATCAGTTCGCCTCCAGAAGCCGACGGATTGGCGCTGAGTATTTTTGAATACAGGATCTGTCCATCGGGCAAGCTCACCGCGTCGCCCGAGAAATCCGCGCCTGCCAGCACCGTGCCTGTCGTGCCGCCGCTCAAGTCGTAAAAATCGATCGATCCCGAATTCCGGCGAAGCTGTGGATCCCACCGCAGACGCACAAAAATAAGCCGCCGCCCGCCGGAGGACCAGGAAACACTACCGAAGCTCTCCGCTTCGCCGCCCGTCACGGCGACGCGCAGTTCCCCGCCGTCGGATCGCATCAGTTGGATTTCCGGTCTGCCATTCGTCGTCCCCACCAACGCTATCCGGCTGCCGTCCGGCGAGATGACGCCGGGCGGATAGTCGCCCAGCTTACGGGGTGTGCTACCCCCGAGAACCGAAACGGCCCACAAGCTTGGCGCGTCGGCATTTGGACTCGCACCGTCCACCAGCACCTTTGCGCTGTCCGGGAACCAGCCGAGGTTCGATATCAGGAAATCCGGGGAAGGGGTGAGCAGTGCGTTGGTCTCGCCGCCGGAAACTTGCTGAATGAACAGCCCGTTCGCGTTGGCGTAAGTGAGCAGCTTGCCGTCCGGAGAAATGGCGGCTGCGCTGACCGCCGTTTCCGGCGCGAAACTCGTCAGCCGGCGCTGTCTGAACTGAGGCACGCGAGGCGACGGGCGCCAAAGGAACCACCCGATCGCCAAGCCAATCGAAACCAGTCCAACGGCTGCCGCCAGTATCCAATGCTGTCGCAATCGTGGCTTTTTCTCCGCCCGGCCCGTTTCCTGCAACCGCACCGGCGCGGGATCGACTAGCTTCACGTCCGCGTTAAAGCGATAACCCTTCCTCGGTACTGTCTCGATATACGGCTGCCCGTCCTCCTGATCGCCCAAAGTTTTTCGCAGCAGCGAGATATTCACCGTCAAGTTCGCGTCTTCCACCAGGCTGTCGGGCCAGATGGCCTTCATCAGTTCCTCCCGGGACACCAGACGCCCGCTGTTTTCGACCAGGTGGACCAGGGTATCGAACGCCTTGGGCGCCAGCGCCAGCGGCTTTTGGCCATTGAGCAGACGACGATTGGCCGGATCGAGCCTGAAAGAGCCGAACTCGAACTGCCTATTTTTCAGACTCATAGACGGCCTTTAGAGATTTCCTGGAAATTTCCAATGCCTCTCCAAGGACTCCGGCCGACGCCGTTGCTTATCCTCTTATCTGTCCGGCAAAATCAACACGTTTCCGAGCCGCGACCGCGAGGGAGCGGTTGTCCGTTCCGAGCCGTGACCGTAAGGGAGCGGTTTCTACCACGACACGTTACCAATTTTAGACTCTTCCGAGGAGATGAATCCCATGAAGTTTTTCCTGAGGTCCCTGGCTCACGCCCCGGCCCTGCCGGTCGCGGCACTTATGCTGGCGGCCGTCACCGCATCCGCGAGCGCCATCAATTACAGTTTTCAAACGCTCGACAACCCGGGCGATCCCGCCTTTAACCAGTTGTTGGGAATTAACAATGCCGGCGAAATTGCCGGCTACTTCGGCGATGGCGCCATGCAGCCGAACAAAGGCTACACGTTGGCGCCGGCGTACACAGCGGCCAGCTACACCAACGAGAATTTTCCCAACTCCGTACAGACCCAGGTTGTGGGGATTAACAATAACGCGATTCCCGCGACCGTCGGATTCTACATCGACGCCCAGGGAAACAACCTCGGCTTTTTCGAACAGAACGGGGCGTTCGTAAGCATCTTCGGTCCTGACATTCCCGCAACAGGTACGGCGGTTACTCAGATTCTCGGTATTAACGATAGCGATATCATGGTTGGTTTCGATACCGACGCCATGGGCAACAACCACGGTATCGTGGACTCCATCTCCACTCTCAAAGTGATGCCGTTTAACCTCCCGTCGTCTTTCAAC
>JBDTAT010000591.1:0-4264 GCA_039924505.1 Bryobacteraceae bacterium | reverse complement strand
GGCGAAAAACTCTTTCCGGACTTCATAAATCTCCACACCGATCCCTTCGATCCCCGCATGCCCGCGCTGCCCTGGACCTCCAGCCGCCTGCCGATGCGCCCCATCGGCTGGATCGAAAACGGCGCCGTGAAAAATCTCGCCTATAGCCGGTATTGGGCCGAAAAGACCGGCAAGTCCGCCACGCCCTCGCCCGATCCGCTGTATCTCGATGGCGGCGGCGCCTCGCTAGACGATCTGATCGCGTCGGTCGAGCGCGGTTTGCTGGTCACGCATTTCTGGTATATCCGCTTCGTCAATCCGAAAACGCTGCAGCACACTGGCCTGACGCGCGATGGCCTGTTCCTCATCGAGAACGGAAAAATCGCGGCGCCGGTCATGAATTTCCGCTTCAACGAAAGCCCGGTGCGCCTGCTCCAAAACGCGCGCAAGCTCTCGAAACCCGTTCGTGTGCGCGGCCTCGAAGGAGGCATGATGGTCGCCCCCGCGATCCTCGCCGGGGATTTCCATTTCACGTCGATCTCCGACGCCGTATAGATGATCGCGGTATTGCACATCCTGTTCGGCGCGCTGTTCACCGTCGCCGCCGCGGTCTCGCTCGGCCATATTCTGCTCAGGCGCCTGAAGTTGAACCTCTACCGCGCGGAGCGATGGCTGCTCGGCTTCGTCGTAGGCGCCGCGCTGCTAAGCATGATCGTCTTCGCGGTGGCTGCGCTTCATCTGGCATACAAAGGAGTCTTTCTCGCGATCGGAATCGCCGCGATCGCCGCCGCGGCTCGTGGTTTCCGGGACTTCTGCCCCGCCGGCCCGCCGCCGCTTCCGCGCTTGTGGAAAGCTCTCTTCGCTGTCGTCTTCACTGCATTCACAATCCTCTATTTCATCCATGCGCTGGCCCCGGAGATGAGCCCGGACGGCATGAGCTATCACCTCGGACTCGTCGATCATTACTACCGCGCTCACGGCCTGGTTCGCATTACGACCAATCTCTACGCCAGCCTCTCGCAGGGAACCGGGATGCTGTTCCTGTTCGCGTACACGTTCGGAAAGCACTCCGCGGCCGCGCTGGTACATTTTGCGTTTCTGGTTACGCTGGTCCTGCTGATTGTTGCCTGGGGACGGCGTTTCGGATTTCCCGGAGCCGGCGTCGCCGCTGCGTTGCTGGTCTATGCCAGCCCGGTGATCGGCATCGACGGATCCAGCGCGTACAACGACCTCGCCGCCGCCTGCCTGGCGTTCACCGTTTTTTATCTCTTGCAGCTTTGGGACTCCGATCGCGCGGCCGGTTGGCTGGTTCCGATCGGCGTCGCAGCCGGCTTCTGCTATGCGGTGAAATATACCGCCGTGGTGGCCATACCCTACGCGCTCGGTTTCATTCTGTGGCGCGCGCGTAAACTTCGTCCGGCGATTATCGTTTCCGCGTGCTCCGCGCTGTTCATCGTGCCGTGGATGGCGAAGGATTGGTTGTGGGCCGCCAATCCCATCGCCCCGTTTTTCAACTCGCTCTTTCCGAACCCCTACGTCCACATTTCCTTCGAGCAGGAATACCGCAGCCACATGGCGCATTTCGGATTTCTCGCCGGCCGCTGGCAGATTCCAGCGGATCTTACGTTACACGGCGTCGCACTCGGCGGTCTCCTCGGACCGGTGTTTCTACTCGCGCCTCTCGCGCTGCTGGCTCTGCGGCGCCGCGCGGGCCGTCAGGTTCTGCTCGCGGGCGCCGTATTTCTAATTCCTTACTTCGCCAACATCGGAACGCGCTTCACCATTCCGGCGCTATCGTTCATCGCCGTTGCCATGGCGCTCGCTTTGATCGATGTGCCGGTTGCGCTGGCCGCCATCGTTGTCATTCACGCCGTTCTCTCGTGGCCGGCTGTGGTGCATCGATATAGTCCGGCGGTGTGGAGTCTGCACGGATTCCCGGTGCGGGCCGCTCTTCGTCTCGTCCCCGAAGACATTTGGCTCAGTCACAACGCGGGTCCCTACATATTCGCGCGCATGATCCAACGTAACGTGCCCGATGGCGAGCGCGTCCTCAGCTTGGGAGGCGGCGTCGCCGAGGCCTACACTACGCACGATATTCTCGTTTCTTACCAGTCGGCCGAAGGCCAGGTGCTGGCCGACATCCTGTACTCCGGCATGGTCGCTCCCAATACCTCCACCGATGTCGAAGAGTTCCGATTCGCCGCGCACCCGCTGCGGAAACTGCGGGTCGTTGAAACAGCGAAAGGCGCCGACGTCTGGAGCATCGGTGAATTTCGCGTCTACCATGGTGAGACGGAATTGCCGCGCGATCCCGCTTGGCGCCTGCGCGCGCATCCTAATCCATGGGGAGTGCAGCTCGCCTTCGACAACAGCCTGGTGACGCGATGGCGCAGTTGGCAGCCGATCGATCAGGGCATGTTCGTGGAAGTAGACTTTGACCGCGCGGAAATCGCCGACCGCGTCCGTCTGGAGTCGCCTCCCGATCAACGTCAGGTCCGGTTAAAACTGGAGGGTATGGACGACTCGGGGCGCTGGACAACGCTTGCCGATGCAAAGAAATTGGATGGCGCCGCCCCGGCGGGAATGCGCCTCGCCGCCACGGAAGAATTGAAGCGGCGCGGCATTCATTACGTCGCGACTTCCCCCACCGATTACGATGAAAGCGATTTCCGCGCCAACGCAGATCAGTGGGGATTTACGTTACTGCAGGAGCAGGGCGGAATGCGCATCTACAGATTGGATGGCCGAAAATGAATTTCTACCTTGGAGTGGACGGAGGCCAATCGAGCACCACGGCTCTGATTGGCGATGAAACCGGCCGCGTCGCCGGCGCCGGATGCGGCGGCCCGTGCAATCACGTCGGCGCGCACGAAGGGCGGGCGAAGTTTGTCCATGCGATTGAAGGCTGCGTTTCCGCGGCGCGCGCGGCCGCCGGCTTGGGCGGCGTCCGGTTTCAGTTTGCCTGTCTCGGATTCAGCGGCGGTCCGGCCGACAAGGAGTCGATCCTGCGCGAGATTCTGCCGGCGGAACAAATGCTGGTCACGCACGACGCGTTGATTGCGCTCACCGGCGCGACCGCGGGTGAGCCGGGCGTGATCGTCATTGCCGGCACCGGTTCCATTGCATTCGGACGAAACGCAGCCGGCAAAACCGCGCGCGCCGGCGGGTGGGGATTCGTTTACGGCGACGAGGGCGGCGGATTCGACCTCGCGCGCCAAGCCCTGCGAGCCGCGCTGCGCTTCGAGGAAGGCTGGGGCGCTCCGACATCGTTGCGCGAAAAATTAGTCGCCGCCACCGGCGCGCGCGACGCCAACGATCTGCTGCACCGTTTCTACACCACCGAATTTCCGCGGCCGCGAATTGCCGCGCTCTCAAAGCTGGTGGACGAAGCGGCGGGTGAAGGCGATGCGCTCGCGCTCGACATTCTGAACGGCGCCGCGCAACAATTGGCCTCGCTCACCGGGGCCGTGCGGGCGCAGTTATTTCAACCGCCCGAAATCGCGCGCGTCGCGCCCATCGGCGGTGTCTTCCAAAGCGCCCGTTTAGCCGAGCGGTTCCGCTTGTTGATCGAACTGGAGGACGCCAACCGGTTTGGCCCGCCGGTCTACGGTCCCGCGGCCGGCGCGCTCCTCGAAGCCTATCGCGCCGCCGGATTATCGTGCGCGCTGACGAATGTTCCGGAGATGGAGAAATGAAAATCCTGATTCTCTTGTTAACCGCCGCCGGTCTTCAGGCCGCGCAGCCGGACTGGCCCCGCGTCGAACAGCACGCGGTGGATCTGGTGCAGCAATACATCCGCATCCGCACCATCGATCCGCCGGCCAACACGGCCGAAGCGGCGCACTTTTTTGAAGCCGAGCTGGAACGCAACGGCCTGACGCCGAAACTCTACACCAGCGGTCCCGGCGGTCAAACCGACCTGATCGTGCGGCTGGCCGGCCGCGATCGCGCGAAGAAGCCGCTGTTGCTGTTGAACCATTTTGACGTAGTGCCGGTGGATCCGCGCGCCTGGACCATGGACCCCTTCGCCGCCGTTATCAAAGACGGCTTTCTTTGGGGCCGCGGCGCCTACGATATGAAGGGCATTGGCGTTCAACAGCTCACCACCTTGATTCTGCTAAAGCAGCTTGGCATTGTGCCGGCGCGCGACATCGTGATGCTCTCGACCGCCGATGAAGAGTCGAGTGGAATATACGGAATCCAGTGGATGATCGCGCACCATTGGGACGAATTGAATCCGGAGTACTCACTCGATGAGGGCGGTTTGGTATCGCGCGAGATGCTG
>JBDTAT010000590.1:0-2899 GCA_039924505.1 Bryobacteraceae bacterium | reverse complement strand
CCTGTCGCTCGGTTCCAATCTCGGCGATCGCGAAGTTAATTTGCGCCGCGCGGTCGAATTGCTGGAGGCGAACGGCGTCAACACCCTTCGCGTATCCTCTTTATATGAGACCGAACCGCGGGATTTGCGCGCGCAGCCGTGGTTTTTGAATATCGCGCTGTCGGCTGAGACGCGGCTGTTTCCGCTGCAGCTGCTCGGACGCATCGGCGCCATTCAGGCGCAGATGGGCCGCAAGCGCGCGATTCCGAAAGGCCCGCGCCTGATCGACATCGACATTCTGCTGTTCGGAAATTTTGTGGTCGCGATTCCCGGTCTGGCAATTCCGCATCCGCGCATGGCGGAGCGCCGCTTTGTGCTGGAGCCGCTGGCGGAAATCGCGCCCGGCCTGCGCCATCCGGTGTTGCGGCGCACCATCGCGGAACTGCTCCCGAACACGCACGCGCAACCGGTGAAATTGCTGCGCGACTGGTGATGCGCAAATCGCTTTGGCTTCCGATCCCCGCGGCGCTGGCGTTTGGCGCAAGCCTTTGCGGCTCGTTTCACTTCGACGATTACTCGCTGTTTTCTAACCCTGTGCTCGCCTCGCACGCCGGATGGTGGGAAGTCTGGAAGCCGTTTCAGACACGCCCTCTCACCTGGTTCACGTTTTGGCTCAGCGAGCAGTTCGGCGGCCGGAATCCGGTGGGCTACCACGCAGTAAATCTGGCGCTCCATTTCGCTGCGATCCTGCTGCTTTTCGATGCGTTGTCGCGGATGCTATCGCCGCGCGCGGCGCTCGTAGCAACGGCCCTATTCGCGATTCATCCGCTGCAGGCCGAAGCGGTAAATTACATCTTTGCGCGGAGCACGCTGCTGGCTGCCGTCCTGTGTCTGGCCTCGCTCGACACATGGGTGCGCGGACACAGGTGGATTGCGGTAATGTGGTTCGCCACGGCATTGGCCGCCAAAGAGGAGTGCGCCGCATTCCCGATTTTTCTACTGTTGCTGCACCTCGTATTCTCGCGGGCGCGGCGCGAACTGCCGCCGCTTGCGGCAATGTTCGTTCTGTCAATTGCGGCGGGCGCGCGGCTGCTGCTGGCGACCAAAGTGACGCCCGGCTCGGCTGCCGGTTTCGCCGCCGGTCTTTCGCCGTGGTCGTATTTCGCTGCACAAGGGATCGTGATTCTGCGGTATCTGCGGCTGTTGATCGTGCCGTGGGGCTTCACCGTGGATCCGGCGATTTCGCCAGCGGCGGAATGGTTGGCGATGCTCGCATGGGCGGCGATTGCGGCGCTCGCGGCGATTGCATTCCTCCCGCGCTGGCGCGCGCGCGCCGGGTTCTGGTTTCTCGCCGGCCTGATCCTGCTCAGCCCCACGTCCGCGATTGTGCCGGTCGCCGACCTGGCCGCCGACCGCCGCATGTATCTGCCGATGATCGCGTTTTGCGCGTGTCTCGGATTGCTGCTGGAAGGCGTCGATCTGCGCGTGCTGGGCGCGGCCGGCGTCATATTGATCGGCCTCAGCTTTGCGCAGACGCAGGTCTGGCGGACCGAAGCCTCGCTATGGACGCAGGCGGTGGAGCGGGCGCCCTACAAAGTTCGACCGACAATTCAGCTTGCGCGTGCAGTCGAGCCGTCCCGCGCATTGGAATTGTTGCAGCAGGCACGTGAACTGGAACCGGACAACGAGGCTGTCGCGGCAGAGCAGGGCCGGGTATATCTTGAAACCGGCAATTTGCCGCAGGCGTTGGTCGCGTTTGGACGGGCGTTGGCGCTGGCGCCGCACGATCCGCAGGCGCTGAATAATCGGGGCGCGGCACTGCTGGCGATGGGGCAGCAGGACGCCGCGCGCGCCGACTTCGAACGCGCTCTCACGTTGAACGTGTGTCTCGACGAAGCGCGAATGAACTTGCGGCGCGCCGGCGTAGAGACGGCCACGCCGGAGCAGTGCCCAAAATGAGCGCCGCCGTTACTGCGCGATCTGGATCTCCGGTTTGAACGTCTTCCAATCCGGGATATCGCCGGTCTTCAACGGCGTGTCGAGCACGGTGGTAAACTCGCGCGATTCCAGCCCACCGATGGATGGCAACCGGAACGAAAAGCTCACGACGGGCGCGTGCTGGAAGTGGCCGCGGGCGGCCTTCACGGTAACATTCACCGTCGAGTTGGCGATTTCGCTAAGCGAATGATTCACGACGATGTATTGCACCACTGTCTTGTTAGTCAAATCGACTGCGATGCGGAAACCGGTGATCTCAAGCGATTGCGCTAACGGCTGCTGGGAGACGGCGGCGGCCGAGACCGGCGCGGCTCCATTTTGCGCGCGGCCGGCGGCCGTTGCGTTCGGCGATTGGTTCGGCCCGGCGCCCGGCAAGATGTAGAATACCACCGCGATACCGGTGATCAGCATGGCGAGCGCGACGACGACGCTGATCAGCCAGCCAGGCACAAACGCGCGCGGCCTTGATTTGCCGTCCGAGCCAAGAACGGTTACGATACTGCCTTCTTCAAACCGCTCCAGTTCGGGCGGAAGCGCCGGACTGGGCAACGTGATCTGAGGTTCGGATGCCAGCCCTGCGATTTTGTTCGGACCGGCGGGATAAACGTGCGGGCGCGGGCCGGTGTTCACGAAGTCCTGCAGATAAGGCAACGGGGGCCGCACGAAAACTCCGGAGCCGGCATCGGCCAATTCAACGAGAGTTCCATCGCGATGAGCCGCGGCGGGCGCGGCCGCAACTGGTTCTGCGATGGTTGGGACCAGAGGCTCCGCCGCTGGCGGTTGGACCGGGATAGGCGCGGCAGTTTCAATTGAGGCGATTAGCCCGGCGACATTGATCGGCTCCGCGGGTGCGGACGTAGGCGCTTCGACTGCCGCGGGTGCGCACGCGGTTTCCTCTATCCGCACCGGCGATTCAACCGTT
>JBDTAT010000589.1:0-4979 GCA_039924505.1 Bryobacteraceae bacterium | reverse complement strand
GAATGAAGGATTTAACGATTCACGCCTCTGACGGCGAGATAGGAAGCGTCGCGGAGTTCTACTTCGACGACGAGACGTGGGCGATCCGCTATCTGATCGTCAAAACCGGGGGTTGGCTTTCCGGCCGGCTTCTGTTGATCTCGCCCGTATTCCTGCGCCAGGCAGATTGGAAAACCAGGCGGCTCCAGGTTGCACTGACGAAAAAGCAGATTGAGAAGAGTCCCGAGATTGACACGCACAAACCCGTTTCGCGCCAGCACGAGGCGGAATATATGGACTACTTCGGGTCTTCCTATTACTGGGGTGGATCGGATCTTTGGGGCGCCGGGCCATATCCGGCAGCTTTGGCGGGAGTGGCGATTCCGATCCATGCGCGAATGTCTACGGCTGAACCGGAATGGGAGGATTCACATCTGCGCAGCACCACTGAGGTGACGGGCTATCGCATTGAGGCTACCGACGGTGAACTCGGTCACGTGGAGGATTTTATCGTGGATCCGGACACCTGGAGTATCCGGTATCTCGAAGTGAGCACGCGGAACTGGTTGCCGGGGAAAAAGGTTTTGGTTTCGCCCGAATGGATCGACACAGTAAGCTGGACCGACTCGAAAGTCTGCGTCGATCTTCCGCGGGAAATCATCAAGAGCGCGCCAGAATATATGGAATCGAGTCCCCTAACACGCGAGTATGAAAACCAACTTCATGAATATTACGACCGGCTCCCTTACTGGCTTCGGGAAATCGGCCATGCGCACGTTCGCCGGGATTAGGTGCGGCGCGCGCCACCATATCGGTTATGAAGGCAGCTATCCTCCGCTCGCCGGCCGGCATCGGGAAGAATCCGCTGGAAATCGCGGAGGTTCCGCGGCCTCGGGCCGGCCCCGGACAAGTTCTGCTGCGGGTTCGCGCTTGTGGAGTCTGCCGGACAGATCTCCACATCGTCGAAGGCGAGCTGGCGCCCTTGCGCACTCCGCTGATTCCGGGACACCAGATCGTCGGCGACATTATCGCGAATGGCACAGCTGAGTTCCCGCTGGGCGCCCGTGTAGGTGTTTCGTGGGTAGGCGGCGTTGACGGAACGTGCCCGTATTGCCGCCGCAACCTCGAAAACCTATGCGATTCGCCGACATTCACCGGCTACACAGTCGATGGCGGCTATGCGGAATATGCGCTCGCGCGCGTGGATTTCGTTTTCCCCCTGCCAGCCAGCCTCGACGATCTGCACGCCGCGCCCCTGCTCTGCGCCGGTATCATCGGCTTCCGCAGCCTTCGCATAGCTGGTGTGGAGCCCGGCGACAACGTCGGTCTCTTCGGCTTCGGCTCCTCCGCTTCCCTTGCCATCGCGGTGTTGCTCGCGTGGAAGTGCAAGGTCTATGTCTCGACGCGTGGTGAGTCGCACCGGCGGCTTGCCGCTTCCTTGGGAGCCGCGTGGGTGGGTGGAGAAAACGACAAGCCGCCCGTTGAACTTGATCGCGCCGTGACCTTTGCGCCCAGCGGGGACGTCGTCATTGCGGCCCTCGCCAGCCTTCGCAAAGGCGGTGTGGTGGCGATCAACGCGATCCACCTCGACCGGATTCCCCAATTCGATTACGATCGGCTGCTGTGGGGCGAACGCCAGATTCGGAGCGTTGCAAATATGACCCGCGCCGATGCCAGAGACTTCCTTGACTTGGCGGGAAGCATAGGTCTGCGCCCCAAGGTAACGGCCTTTCCGCTCGACCACGCCAATGAAGCCCTATCCGCGGTCAAAAGCGATTCCGTGGACGGATCCGCCGTAATTGTTCCGTAGCTGGCAGAGACGCCATTGAAAATATTGAGCGTCCTTGAGAACCGGCTCTACCTTCTTTAGGTCCGGCTGCGCGCCGCTTCTTCATCGGTATACATCGCGCGCGCGGCTGGCGAAGCCGCCGGAAACGGGTCGCCGGTTTCCTTGCTCCATCGCCGCATCCGCGCCAACAGTTCGTTTTCGAGCGCCTTCACGGATTGATCGCCTGCGAGATTTTTCGTCTCGTAGAGATCTTTTTCCAAATTGAAAAGCGCTGCGACCTGATTGTCGGCTCGCACCACTAACTTGTGCGAGCGCGTCACCAGCGCGCGCCACTCCATTCCGCCGCTCACGCCCGCCGGTCCCCGGTCTCCGTCGCTCGCAGCGTTGGCCGGCGCCAGCCGCTCCACTCTTGCACTATTGCGCATCATCCCTTCGGCGTACACCGAATCTATTTCCGGCCCCGGTCCGCCGAGCGCGGCCGCCGATAAATCGCGCCCGGCAACCCCCGCCGCCGGCTTGAGGCCGCATATCGAGAGAATCGTGGGAGTCAGATCGATGCTGCTGGCCAGCGCCGGGATCAACTGCTTTTCCCGGATGCGCCCGGGTAACCGCATAAAGAGCGGCACGTGGAGCGATTCTTCCTCCGGCTTGCTCTTGAAGTAGAGCCCGTGCGATCCCAACATATCCCCATGGTCCGACGTGAAAACCACCAACGTGTTCTGCGCGAGGTTCTTGTCGTCCAGCGCCTTCAGCAGCCGCCCCATCTCATGATCGAGCGAGGAGCACAAACCGTAGTATCCGGCCACCCATTTACGCGTCTTCGCATCGGCGCGTGTTTCAGCCGGAACATTCGGACGCCATTCCAGCTTCTCCGGATCGTAACGGGCCCATTCCTTCGGCGGGTGGTACGGCGTGTGCGGCGGTCCCCAGGAGAGATAGCAATAGAACGGATGATTGCGATTCCGCTCCAGGAACGAAATCGCGAGATCGGTCTGATAGGTCGGCTCGTACACGTCCGGATGGAGCAGTTCTCCTCCGTTGGTGAAATACTTGGCGCCGGTCGGATAGTAGTGGCCGCGATTGAATCCTTCGAAGGTCTGAAATCCACGCCGCCGCCAGCCGGGAGGCACGAAGCCCGGCTTCTCTTCGCCATCCATATGCCACTTGCCGATGTAGTGCGTGGCGTACCCGGCGGCCGAGAATGCGTGGCCTATAGTTCGCTCCCGCGGGGGCAGCATGATGTCGTTGTGCGTCATGCCGTGCTGGTGAGAGTACCGGCCCGTCATAATACAGGACCGGTTGGGCGTGCAGACAGGATTGGCGGCGTACATTCGCGTGAATCGCGCCCCTTGCTGCGCGAAGCGGTCGAACGTGGGCGTCGTGACAACGGGATCGCCGCCATGCCCGAAGGCGCTGAAGCGCCACTGGTCCGCCAAAACGAACAGCACGTTGGTAGGCTGCTGCGCCTGCGCCATGCCCGCCGAAAGCGCACAGGGTGCGGCGCGCACCGCCGCTGGAGGCAGAAACGGTTTCGCGCCGCACTGCGTTGTGCGCATGTTCCTGAGAAAGGCTGCTTGAAGAAACGTTCTTCTCTGCATTGCACCCAATCTTACTCGATCGTGCGACGCGGGCAAATGAGACGGCATGCCTGCCTCGGAATTATCCCAAGCGAGAAACGGCGTCGCGCCACCACTATCGCTGCTGAGGGGGTGTCGATGCGCAAAGTTCTAACGCTATTCATGGGTGTCTTATTGCTGTTGGCGATGGCGTCTGCCGACTTCGCGTCCAGCAAAAAAGGCGGTGGGCATTCCGGGAGTCACTCGGGCGGCCACTCAGGCCATTCCGGCGGAAGCCACAAGACAAAGTCGTAGCCGGCTTGGCCGCCGCTAGAGTTTCGGCGCTTCGCCGTCGAGCAGGCGTCCGAGCGCGGCGGCCGGGCAGCGCAACCCTACGTAAAACGTTCCGAACAACGCGTAGATGGCGCTGGCCTCGTCGAAGCGCATCTCGTAGATCAGCTTCTTGAAGACCAGCGGGTCGTCGGCGAATAAGTCCACGCCCCACTCCCAGTCGTCAAAGCCAATAGAGCCGGTGATGATTTGCCGGACCGAGCCGGCGTAACGGCGGCCGATCGCACTGTGATCCTGCATCTGGCGCTGGCGTTCGGCGAGCGGAAGCATGTACCAGTTTTTATCCTCGCCGCGCTTGCGGTCCATCGGATAGAAACAGAGATAGCGGTGCGCCGGCATTTCGGGATAGAGGCGCGGCCGCATGGCTTCCCTCTGGCGGGCGAGCACCTGCTCAATCTCGCTGTTCCATTCGGGCGAAAATGCGGCCAGCCCGCGCTCGGCAAGAGACGCGTAGGTCTTCACAGTGGTCTCGTACAGCCCCAACTCCACCACCGAAAGATAGGACGTAGCCGGCTCCAGAAAATCGGCCAACCGCAGACGCGCCAGATCCAGCTCGGCTTGGTGCAGCGCCTCGAACGAATCGCGGAAATGGACGAACATCAGGTCGCCCTTGTGTCCAATGAGAGAGAACAGCGCGCTTTGTCCGGCGCCCGGCTGCTCGGCCGCGCGCAGGGCTTGTGTGGCCTCTCCGGCAATGGCTCCGCGCTCGGCGGCGGGCAAGGCCCTCCATGCGCTCCAGCGTACGCGCATCATTTGATGGAGCACGGCGGAGCCTTCGATGGTCAACGGCACGGGTGGAACGGCTGGGGACGAAACTGCGGTGTGCGTGCGCGCGGGCATACGGTCCAATATCGAGCTTAGCGCGAAAACCAGCGCCACTTGCCCCGGCTTCGGCCATCGTGAGCACCGCTACATGCTCGATGGGGCATCGCACCTGTACCTGCATTCCGCAGCCGGGCGCGTGCGCGTGCCGATCGGCACAGGCCATCAAGCGTATCGTGAACTCAGCAGCCAGGCGCGTTACTTCCGCTCCGATAGGTCCACAGTCATCCTCGGCGATCGCGTTCCGTACGCCGGCTTCCGAGAGGTGGATGAATTCCGGACGCGCCCTTGGCATGTCGTCTTCATCGCTAAGATGAGGTTCCCTTGGCCCGAAGGTCATAACCGCCCTGCCGCTTTCAGATCGGCGGCGAAAGTGGCGAGCGACATTACGAGTGTCGGAGGCTTCTTGCTCAAAGGCACAGCGCCGTAATTGGTGTACCACCGGGCCGCGCGGTCGTTTTTTGCATCGATGATAAGCACAA
>JBDTAT010000588.1:0-3582 GCA_039924505.1 Bryobacteraceae bacterium | reverse complement strand
GATTTTCTCGGTGCGCGGCGAATTCGGGTACTGGGTATTTGAAGGCGATACCGTTCCGGCGCAGCGGCCGTCATGGAACTACCGCAAAGAGGACGCCGGGGGATTAATTGTCGATATGCTCTGCCACTGGCGCTATGTGCTCGACAATTTGTTCGGGACGGTGGAGGCGGTGTCGTGTCTGGGGGCGACACACATTCCGCAACGTTGGGACGAAGCGGGCAAGGCGTACAAATGCACCGCCGACGATGCGGCTTACGCGACGTTCCAACTCGCGGGCGGCATCGTGGCGCACTTCAATTCATCCTGGTGTACGCGCGTGCGCCGCGACGACCTGCTGACCATTCAGGTGGACGGCACGAAAGGATCGGCCGTGGCCGGCCTGCGCGACTGCTGGGTGCAACATTACGGAACGACGCCGCGTCCGGTGTGGAATCCGGACGTCGATAGCCCGCTCAATTATTTCGACGATTGGCAGAAGGTTCCGCAGCAGGACAATTTCGACAATGCCTTCAAACGCCAATGGGAGCTATTCCTGCTCCATGTGGTAAAGGACCGCCCGTTCCGGTGGGGGCTGCTGGAGGGCGCCAAAGGCGTGCAGCTTGCCGAGAAGGGCCTGGAATCCTGGGCCAAGCGCGCCTGGGTGGACGTTCCGGCGCTGGAATAGCGGCACGAATCCGGGAAGAAGGCATTCCACTTTAACCGCGGCGGAAAGCTTCAGGCGTACGGAAAATACGGCGGATCGATGGCCGGCCGCGGATCGCCCGCCTCGGCAATGCGGTTTCGCAGCCGCTCCCGCAACTGCTCCGCGACAGCTTTCGTCTGGGTGTATCCGGCGAGATTCACGTGCTGGAATGGGTCGGCATACAAATCGTAGAGCAGGTACTCCGCATACCGCTCCGCCGCGCGCCGATGCGTCCATTCGGGTGTTTTCGGAGCGGCCACCGCGTAGGTCCACTGCGGCGTCCGCAGGATTCTGCCGGTCATAAATTCGGTCATCTGGGAGTACACTTCATTCCGCCACCCTTCAGTCCGGCGCTCTACCAGCGGCAGGAAGCTGTGGCCTTGCATGGACGGCGGAACGGGTACGCCCGCGGCCTGCAGCAGCGTCGGCGCAATGTCGATCTGGCTCACCAGCTCCGGTACTTCGACGCGCCGGTTGAACCCGGGACCGCGCACGATCAGCGGAATGTGGATGGAACTTTCGTGCGGGCTGCGCTTGTATTCGGTGTTCCGCGTTTTGAAGTGGCAGCCATGGTCGCTCATGAACATGACGATGGTGTTCTTGTCGAGACCCTGCTCCTCCAGCGTCTTCCAGAGCGTTCCGATGGTGTCGTCCATTGACGCAACACAGCCGTAATAATCGCCCAACTGGCTCGGCCAAGTGCCGGGCAGCGGCCGCAGGTCCTGCGGAATAAATGGATTGCGGTAGCGGTCCGCATACTGCTTCGGAGGAACGAACTTGTCCAGGTCGTTCTGATGATGGACGTTGAGATAGGAAACGGTCAGGAAGAAAGGTTGCCGCGGCGCGTTCTTCAGATAGCGCACGGCGCGGCTGGTCAGGAAGTCCTCCCGGTAGATGCCGGAAAACGGCATCGGCTTTCCGTCGCCGTCGAAGATCTCGCCTTCGTACGGGTGCGAGACCAGTTCCAACTCATTCGCCCCTTCCCAGAAATCGAGAAATCCGCCTCTGTTTTGCCGCGGGACCGGTCCCCACGTGGCCTTGGTGCGGTCGTTCGGCGCCAGATGCCACTTACCCACATACGCCGCCGCGTAACCGGCTTGCCGCAGAGTGGAGGCCAGCGTGATTGTCTCCGGCTTCAGTCCGATGCCGTTGCGCCACACTCCGTGCTTTTCCGAATATTGTCCGCTGAATAACGTGGCGCGCGCCGGTGCACACACGGGCTGATTGGCAATGGCGGACCGGAACAGGACGCCCTGTCCAGCCATGCGATCCAGATTCGGCGTCAGGTTCATGGGATTCAGCCCCATGCACCCCAAATTGTCGGCGCGGAACTGATCGGAAATCACAAGCAGAATATTCGGTCGTCCCGCGCCCGCCGCACCGGGCAACGCCTGCGCCGCCGCGGCCGCGATGGGCGTTTGCATCCATGTTCTTCTGGTCAACTCCACACCTTTCGCCAACTTGAACCTCCGTCACCATCATAGGCTCGTGCCCGGCCTGTAGCACAGGAGCAACTCGCGCGCGGTTACGGCGCCGGTGAACTCTTAGCGTTCCGGGAAATTCCAGACGCGCAACGCACTTTGGTATCCGGCATCGCGGCTCGCCGGTACTGTAAGGGGTGGCGGCCGATTTTCGAGAAACACTTGCCCTTCAACAAAGCGCACGGACCGCAAGCCGGGCGGACCACCGGTTTTACACGGCTTCCGAAAATGCTTGCCGGGGCGACCCGCTTTATACGCGGAACAACCGGACAGGGAGAGTTTGGCTTTCGCTTGGTTCCGGATTGGCGGCTATCCCGATCAAAAATTGGCTGCTGGTACAAAACCCCCAGTGCGAACGCAGGGTGGTGCGGTCATACCAACCGGCAACTTCGGTTTTCGGTCCGGGGCGGCAGGCGTGATGGATGGCGGCCAGTCTGGCCCTTCAGCGAACGTTTGACCCGGACTCGCCGCCTCGTAAAACCCACACCGCACAAACGGATCGCGAGGCAATGCCAACCGGCACCCAAAATGAAGCCAATCACCGTTGCGAGAGCAATTCGGAACGCCGGTTACATAGGCGGCAGCGCCTATTCCTGAGCGGTCATCTGTGGATCGGACTCGCGCCATGCGCTGATCTTTAGCCGCCGGCAAACCCAGCACAGACCTTCCATCGACGTAGGCGCGCACTCCGCGCTGCAAACCACGCATTTCAGCGGACGCTTCGCCTTCCCCGGTCCAAGAATTTCCTTGGCCCGGCGCAGAATTTCATCCGCGACGATCGGCTCCGGTTCGGGCGTCGGTTTGCGTTTCATCTATCACTACTATAAAACAATCCGCGTCCGTCAAGCGGCCCGGTCCAGGTGCATGATATACCCGGCATCCAGCGACGCCGAGCAGCGCGCGCACTTTTGCCCCGGCTTGACAATGTTCCGCTTGCCGGAGTGGATTACCGCGGCGTCCACCGTGTGAGTGCAGATCGGACAATAAACCTGCGCCCGGAAAACATTCCCTTCAACTCCCACTGCAATTGTGCGGTTCATGCTGAACTCCTTCACTCGCCCTTAGAGACGCATCAAGAAGCAAAAAGGTGCCACAAAATTTTTCGAGTGTCATTATCCTAATTTTCCTTCCAAGCTTTCCCGCATCCGCCATGCCCCCGCCGCTCGCCCGAACCGCCGGCCTTCCCGCGACCGATCCGCCCCATTCCGAGTCGCGGCCGCGAGGGCGTGCCCATGGCTCATCTTCTACAGTGAAGGCCAAGATTTGTCCGTAAATGATTGATTCCACGTGCGTGCAGTGGTCCAGCCGCGAAATCCTAGTGACACGCAGTTATAGCATTTAGTCGCAGATGGCCATTGTATTTGCGTTGCCATCCGTATATCATGGTGACACTGGAGCAATCGTTTGTTCGTTCGCACT
>JBDTAT010000587.1:0-2903 GCA_039924505.1 Bryobacteraceae bacterium | reverse complement strand
CCGCCGCAGCAGCCTGCGGACGGCCGGCGGCGTCTCCTTCGGTAGCGCCGACCAGTCCGGATCGGTCTTCAACACCGCCGCCAGCGTATCCGAGATCGTTTCGCCCGCGAACGCCCGCCGCCCGCTCAACATCTCGTACAACACCACGCCGAACGCCCAGATGTCGGCCCGCTTGTCCGCGACCGCGCCGCGCGCCTGCTCCGGCGACATGTACTGCGCCGTCCCCAGAATCACGCCCGCCCGCGTCGAGTTCATCGTCACCGTCGGCGAGACGGAAGGATCGCCCCCCGGCGCTTCCGTCTCAAAGGCCTTGGCCAGTCCGAAATCGAGCACCTTCACCTGACCCTCGGCCGTCAGCTTTACATTGGCCGGCTTCAGGTCGCGATGGACGATGCCCTTTTCGTGCGCGGCCTCGAGCGCCTCGGTAATCTGCCGCGCGATGGCGAGCGCTTCGGCGAGCGGTACCGGCCCCGCCGTAATGCGCTCGGCGAGCGTCGGCCCCTCGATCAGTTCCATGACCAGGTAATCCGGCCCCACGTCGTAGAGCGTGCAGATGTGCGGATGATTCAGCGCCGCGATAGCGCGCGCCTCGCGTTCAAACCGTTGGTTGAACTGCGCGGAAGAAACCTTGACCGCCACCAGCCGGTCCAGGCGCGTGTCGCGCGCTTTGTAGACCTCACCCATGCCGCCCGCGCCAATCGCCACGAGGATCTCATACGGTCCGACGCGCGACCCAGTGGTTAGCGGCATAAAGCTCGCTGGCGATTATACCGCTACTTTACCGCTGACGCTTTTTTGAAATCGCCGGCCTTGACGATCAGGATTTGCGAGGGATCGATGTGGCGGCGGAAGGCTTCGGTGACCTGACCGGCGGTTAGCGACTTTACTTTTTGTTCCAGCGCCGCATCCCAGGCAAGAGTCCGGCCATTGTAATCGCGGCCGGCCAGCAGGTGGCAGAGCGGGCCGTCGTCGGAGCGGCCGACCTGCTGCGATTGCAGCCATCCGGTCCGGTCCGCGTCCATTTCCTGGGCGGTGAATCCGTCTTTTAGCGCGCGGGCGATTTCTTCCTTGAAGTCGGCGTCGACTTTGGAGACGTTTTGCGGAGCGGCGATGGCATACACCATGAAGCGCCCGTCCGGCTCGTCGGATTTCGCGCTGAAGCTCGACCCAATACCATAGCTGAGACCATCCTTCACGCGAATCCGTTGCGCCAGCCGCGAATTCAGGAAGCCGCCGCCCAGCATGTAATTGGCGAACACCAGGGACGCGTAATCCGGGTCGTTGTCGCTCACGTTCACGCGCAAAGCAGCGATCCAAAAAGAGTTGGCTTTATCCGGCGTTTCAATCGACTCGTTGAACGGAAGAATTTTCGCGAAACCGGTTTTCACGCGCTCGAATTTGGCGGCGCTCTTCCAATCTCCGAACAGATTCTCGATGGCGGCCTTGGCCTGGGCGGGGTCGAAATCGCCGACCACCGCCAATTCGCCGTTCGATGCGCCGTAGAAATCCCGGTAGAACGCGCGGGCGTCGTCGATCCTGGCGGCTTTCACTTCGGCGATCTCTTCGTCGATGGACGGGGTCGCGCGCACATCGCCCGCCGGAAACGGATAGAGCGCGCGGTTCAGACGGTTGAAGGCCAGCATCTGCGGTTCGGTTTTCCCGGATTCGAGACCGGTCAATTCCAGCTTGCGCACCTGCTCGAATTCGCTTTCCGGCAGCGTGGCTTCTTTCAGAATTTCAGCAGCCAGTTGCAACACGGCCGGCAGGTTGTCCTTCACGGTTTCGATGTTGACGCTGGCTCCAGTGGCGCCTCCCGTTACGGTCAACTGGGCTTTCAATCGATCGATGCGATCCTGAATCTGCTGGCGGTTTTTCTGCTTGGTTCCATGCATCAGGGTGCGGCCGGCGAGGCTGGCGACGACATCTTTTCCCTTGAGGTTTTCAACATCGCCGAAGTGCAGCGCGATGACGGCATGGACGGTAGCGCCGCGGGTTTTCTTCGGGAGAAACGACACCTTCATGCCAGAGGGGAGAGTGAAGCGCGTCGTGCGGGCGTCGATGTTTGCAGGCGACGGATCGAAGGCTTCGCCCGAGGCCATGGCGGCGTCGCCCTTGTAATTTTTCAGCTCGGCTTCGACACTGGTTTCCGGTGGAATCACGGCGCGGTCGGGATGGGCGTCCGGGATGAATTCGCCAATCGTCAGGTTGGACCGCTTCAGGTAGGCCTTCGCCACGCGCTGGACGTCTTCCGGCGTCACCTTGCGCAAGCGGTCGCGATCGAGGAACAACAGGCGCCAATCGCCCATCGCGACCCACTCGCTGACAAACAATCCGACACGTTCGGAATCGCGCAGGCCGAGATCCAACTGCTTCAACTGACGCGTGCGGGCGCGGTCGACTTCCTCGGCGCTGGGCGGCTCTTTGACGACGCCGTCGACGGTGTCGAAGAGGATTTTGCGCGCGTCGTCGAGCGAGTCGGTCTTGTTAAGCATCGCGCCCACCAGCAGGACGCCTGGTTCGTTCAACTGCAGCACATCGCCAAACACGCGGCTGGCCTTTTTGTTATCGACGAGAGCCTTGTAGAGGCGCCCGGAGACATCTTCGCCCAACACGCCGGCCAACACGTTCAGCGCCGGGAGATCGGGATTTCCACCATCGGGAATGTGATAGAGGCCAAGGATCACCGGCGTCTCGCCGACGCGGCGGACGGTGGTCTCGCGCTCACCATCCTGCGTAGGTTCGACGGTGTAAGTGGGAGTGAGCACGCGCGCGGGTCTCGGAATTTTGCCGAAGTAGCCGTTGACGAGATCGACGACGTGCGCCTGGTCCACTTTGCCGGCCACCATCACGACCGCATTGTCCGGCTGGTAATACTTGTGATAGAAGGCTTGCAACTTGTCGAT
>JBDTAT010000586.1:0-3656 GCA_039924505.1 Bryobacteraceae bacterium | reverse complement strand
TAGGCGTCAATTCCACCGTTCCGCACTTCAAATCGTTCCCGCGTTAAACGCAGTCTATATATATGATTCTGAAACGCTTATACCACTCGACCAAAACTTTAGCCGGACACTAGTGGGTTCGACCATCAGTTCCCGACCTTTAAACTTAGACAAAGCTCCGTTTTTCGCGTAACTTAGGTTTCGCGCCGAGGAGGTGGGCAACGGATCGCCAGCATTTTCCAATCGAAGAATGCCTCCTAAGCAGAATCTGTGGGTTGATTCCGGTTCCGGGAGTCTTCCCAGGTTGTGATAGAGAGCGATTTCCATGGCTTTATAAGTTCGAAAGCCGTAGGATCGTCTGGTAACCACTCGGATCTTGTTGTTGAGTCCTTCGACAACGCCATTGGAAATTTCTCCTTTGGCCCGAAACCAGTTCGGTATCAGTGGTTCACGGGCGCGCAGCGTGCGGGCCGCTTTTTTCATTGGTTCGAGGCGGCTGCGCATGGCGCGGAAGCACCAGTAGTCGAAAGGCCCCGGCCCAGGTCGCGGACTTGTACTTCCAGAAATGGGCGAAGGTTTCCTTCAGATCCCAGGCGCGGGCGGTGGCCTGTTTGCCGGCGAGCGGGGCATTGAGCTTTTGCCGGTCCAGCGCATATGCTTGAGCCGCTGCGCCGCTTGCTTGCTTTTGCTCCGCGGGCGTGTACTTTCGGCACGGCGCACCTGATCCACGGCCTGATTCAAATGGCTCGTAATATGAAAGCGATCGAGGATGTGCAAAGCCTGGCCGATCTGGGCCGCGATGACTTGCAGCGTGGCCTGCGTGCGGCGGCGTCCCACCCAAAGCAATCGCCGGCGCTGCTTGTCAATCTGGTAGATGACGGTCAGGAAGTTGTCTGCCCGCAGGCCGTGTCCCCCGCAGCTGCCGGTGCGCCAGGCCGAACTCCACGAACCATTCCACCGACCGATATACGGCTTCCCAGCTCGTCTGGAACGCGCGCGCCGTTTTCCGCCAGCTCAGCCGTCGCGCCCAGCGGGCCTGGAACCCCATCATGGCGCACGTCACCGGACGCTTACCGCCACTCCACGGAATGTGCTCGACTAACTACCCCGCGCTCGACACACTCCACCCGTCGAGGCGAGTAGCAAAAGTACGTTGGGATCCCCCACAGGGGCACAAACAGCCAGCGCCGTTCCGGTAAGCGGTCATAGCCCGGCGCCGGCCGCCGACAGCGCGAACAGCGTCCGCGTATACGAAGCCCACGAAACGTTGCACCCGATTCAGGATGGTCGTAACCTGTAGTTGAATAACTGATCTCCTCGCCGGATGAATCTCCGTCTCTTAACCGCAGATTAATCCAGACCGCTGGAGATCAGTTATCCTGACTCCCGATCGTATGGCGGCTCTGCGAGGAAAACGCCGGATGCGGCTCGCCTTGCGGCGCACACGGCAAGCGGAACGGCTGGGACAGCAGGAATTTCGCATAACCAAGAGGAATTGACGGGACGATGCTGGAAATAGGCCCAAAGCGGAAGGAGCGAGGCGTAGAAGAGATTCGGAGGGGTGGGTTTCGAGCCGTTCGAGGTGCGCGGAGGCCGTGAGAAGGGAGAAGCCGGGGTGTACGCCATGGCCAGATAAAAGGAGAGCGACGGCCATAATTGGCCTGGAGGAATAGAACGGTCAGATGACTTGCGGTTGCGGTGCCGGACAGTCCGGAGCGCGGATGTTGGGCGGAAGTTTGGATAGCGAGCAACGCAGTTGACGAGCCACCTCGAGGGTGCTCAAACGGTAACGGCGAACGAGTTTGGAGTGACAATGAGTGAACGCCGCACACAGCGTGAAGGCCAGCAAGAGGATGAAGGTGACGGCGGCCAGTCCACGGTTAAGAACCGGCTGACGTTCGCCGTTTTGCGCAGCTGTTTGGGGGCGATGCCGGCAGGCGTGCAGGAAACCATGCTTGAAAGCCCAGTTCTGAGTCAGATCGTTCCAGCCGTTGTTTTCCTGCTTCCAGCGGTCATGGCCGAGCCGCTGCACCAACTCAGGGGAAAACGCCGGGGTCTCCAGCGTAGTGATCCAGAGCCATTCATGCGTGGTGGTCTCCGGCTCAAGTTTGCCCCGGCGGTAATGATTTTGGGTGAGCGTCTCTTCGGACCGGACCACCCGGACGGGCTGCAGGTAATCGGCGGAGAAAGGTAATCCCGAAGTTCGCTTACTGGAGGTTCTGCTGCATGGCGGCAACACCGTCGGCGGCTGGACGGCCAAACAGATCCACCAAACCGTGCTCACCACGTTCCAGCTCCTCGCCGAAAACCTATGGCCTGAATCAACTCCGTTACGACCTGCGCAAACTGAAAGGACACCGACTGCTCCAGCGCGACGGCCGCCACTACTCTTACCTGCTCACCACCAAATGGCGTGCAGGTTGCGCTCCTTTTCCTCTTCTTTCACAAGCGGCTCTGCGGTCCGCTCGCCAATTCCTGCTTCCATCACAAGCCAGATCCCAATCTCCGGCCCAACAGCAAACTTGAGGCCGCCTACCACAAAGCTGACGAGGCTCTCGAGAATATCGTTCACCTGCTGGCTGCAGTCTGAATCTTACACGGTCAAATGTTAAAGTATTTCTGTTTACGATCTCCGATCTAAGAATCTAACTCAGCGCACCAGCGATTTAGCGATCCGTCTCCACAATTCGGCGCGTGCCTTCCTGAAATATTTCCGTCCGCGTCAACAGACTCAAGATCAGGAACGCTTCGGAATCGAAATCGTAAAAATAGCCCGGCTGCACCAGCACATCGTTCGTTTCGAGCAGCCGGAGCGCCCATTCCTCCTCCGTGCGAATGCGCGGAACGCGCAGCGTAGCATACCAACCGCCCTCTACATCCAGTACGCGCAAGCGCGATCCATTTACTGCGGCTCGCAGAAACTGAAGGTTCGTCCGAAGCCTCTCGAGGATTTGCCCCTGCACTTCGGCCTTCGCGTCCAGCAGAGCGGGCAGCGCGTATTGCACGGGTGTTCCCACCGAAAGGTACGTATCGGCGATCAGCTCCAGCCGTTCGGTCGCCTGCTCGCAAACCGGCGCGGCCCCGCCGATCAACATCCAACCGAGCTTCATCTGAGGCAAGCCAACCGCCTTCGAGAGCCCGCTCAATCGGAACGTCGCCACATCGCCCGAGTCCGCCGGCGTGGTAACGCGCCAGCCGCCCTCACGAAGCGCGTAATCGGAAAATACCTCGTCGGAGATTATCGCGAGAGACCGCTCTCGGCAGATCGCCAGCAGCCGCGCCCATTCATCGCGTTTCAAATATGAGCCGGTCGGATTATTCGGATTCACGACCACAATGGCGCGCGTTCGCTCCGTGAGATGCTCTTTCAGCGCGTCGAAGTCGACGAACCAGCCCTCGTGATAGACCAGCGGATAACGCCTGACCGTCACCGATTCCAACGCGGCGAGAAATTCAAACAGCGGATACGAGGGCCGCGGAACCAAAACCTCGTCGCCTGGATTCGCAAGCAATTTAAACAACCACGAATAGGCTTCGCTTGTGCCGGTGGTGAGCAGCACGCGATCCGCCGCGACGCCGTGCAACGCGGCCACGCTTTCGCGCGCCAGCCAAAGACCGGCCGACGACGGATCGTAAATCATGGATCGCGGATCGGCAAACGCTTGCACGATCCGTTC
>JBDTAT010000585.1:0-2948 GCA_039924505.1 Bryobacteraceae bacterium | reverse complement strand
CGCCGCCATTGCCGGCGGATTTTACGACGCGAACCCGTTGTTTTGGGTATCGATTGGCTTGGGCCTGCTGGTTCTAGTCTGGTGCGCGCTTCACGCCCGGCAGGATTTTCTGGCAGCGTGGGTGATTCTATTTTTTGGCGCCGCGCTGGCGATCTTTTTCGCGGGGGCAGCGCGGTATCTGCTCCCGATCGCCGCGCCGGCCGCAATTCTCGCGTCGCGGAAACTCAGCCGGACGTGGCTCGCGGCGGGAGTCATCCTGCAATTGCCGGTGTCGCTGGGCCTCGCGTGCGTCAATTATCAGCATTGGGATGGATACCGGAAATTTGCGAAATCCCTTGCCAAGGAGTGTTCAGAAAAGCGGGTTTGGGTGAACGGCGAATGGGGCTTGCGCTATTACCTGGAAGCCGAAGGGGCGCTGCCGCTGGAACGGGACCACGCGCCGCGTCCGGGCGATCTGGTGGTGACGAGCGCGCTGAGCCATTTCGATATCCCTGGGAATGCGCCGCGAGTTGCGCTGCGCCAGGCTACGATTGGCGCGACGCTGCCGCTCCGGCTGATCGCGCTCGGCTCGCGCTCCACCTATTCGACGACCATGTCCGGGCTGCGGCCGTTTGATATTTCGACCGGACCGATCGACCGCCTGCAAGTGGATCTGATTACGGAACGCCGGCCGGTGCTGGCAGATCTCACGATAAAATCGCCCGAGGCGCGCCAGCAAATTGTGAGCGGTGTCTATCCGGACGGCTGGACGGGGCAGACGGCGGAAGTGATTTTGAAAGCGCCGTCTGGACCCACGCCGCTGCGGGCGGTCTTTTATATTTCGCGGCAAGCTACGGCGCGGCGGGTTACGCTCGAGTTAAACGGCGCGACGGTAGCCGATGCGGCCTACAAAAAGCCGGGATTGTATACACTGGTTACCGCGCCGCTGGAGGTGAAGGATGCGAGCGCAACGGTTACGCTCCGGGTTGACCGGACTTTCATCGTGCCCAATGACGGGCGCACGCTCGGCGTAGTACTCGCAGAGATCGGTTTTGAACCCCTAACCGAGCCGCGACCGTAAGAAGGTGTGAAAAAATCGGATTTCGCCTCCGGATCCGGCCGGCGAGGGTTCGCTTTGCAATACAAAGTACTTTTAATTGGAGCGTGCGGGTCCCCCGGACCTCCGGCGATCCGGATGAACCGCCGCATTTATCCCGCGTTGTAGCCCTGCCGGGACGCCTCGGATGGGGCTTCCCGCGCGTCTCCGGCCTCCTCACGCCGCCATCGCGGCGGCCCGTTTGGGTTTCCAGCTGAGCCGCAGCCATTGCATCACGTCATACGTCAGTACTCCCCACAGCGCCTCGGCGGCCGCCTTCCGCATGCCCCGCAACCGGAATTTCCGGATCCCCAACTTCTCCTTGATCCAAGCGTTGGGAAACTCCGCCACCGGACCCCGCCGCTTGTAAATCTTCTTGGCTTCCTCCGTCTTCATCTTTTCCCGGAACTCGGACACCTGCGCGTTTTCGGTCATACGGATCGAAACCAGCCGCCCCTGTTCGGGGTGCTTCGGACAACATTGCTTTTGAAACCCGCAGGTCCCACAGTCGCCGGCCTGCGCTTGATACGGATGATAGAGATCGTCCCGCTTTTTGGACTGCCGCACATACCTCAACGTTTTGCCCGCCGGACATTGGAGAGTTTGATTTTCCGCATTCACGGTAAAGAACGACGGCCCGAATGCCGGATCGATGCCGGCCGCCTGCATCGCCGCCGCTTGCCGCGCCGCCGGTTCGCTCATCGATCCGTAGAACTCCATCCCGTGCTCCTGCATTTCTCCGATGGAGGCCCGGTTGGTAAAGCCCCCGTCGGCCACCACGGCCCGCGGGTATTGTCCCAGGGTTTGCTTTACTTCCTCCATCGCCGGCAGCAGCGCTCCGCTGTCGCTGCTGGACTGCGTCAGGTGCATCCCCACGATGATGTTGTTGGCCGCGTCCGTGCTGAGCTGCAGGTTGTAGCTGGGCGCGATCGCGTTATCTCCATGTTTCATCAACCGCGCTTCCGGCTCCGTCAGACTGACCCGCGCCTGCTCCCGCTCGGCCCCGGTGCGCCGGCCCTCACGGATCTTCTCCAACTCCTTCACCGCCAGTTGCAATCGCCCGGAACGCTCGCGCGCCGCTCGCTGGCGCGCCGCCTGCCGCCGCCTATGGGACTCCGGTTCGCTATCCCCCTGCCGTTCCAACTCCTCCACCATCCGCTGCGCCTGGGCGATCTCCCGCTCCAGCGTGGCTTCCCGGCGGAACGTGTCCGCCCCCACCTGCGCCCGGATCTTGACGCCGTCGTGCGCCACCAGCTCCAATGTCAGGAACCCCTCCGCCGACAACAATCCCAGCAGTTCCCCCAGCAGCTTCTTCAACTCTTCCTGGTTGTCCGCCCGGAAGTCCGATAGCGTGTGGTGGTTCACTTCCCCTAATCCGGACAGCCACATCAGCCCCGGCTCGTATTCCATCAGCCGCTCGATCTCCCGCGCCGAGGTCACCTGTTCGCTATAGCCATACAGCCATACGCTCAACAGCAGGCGCGGGTTCCAAGCTGCCCGCCCGGCTTTCCCGGCTTCGCTCTTCACCCTGTCTATCAACCCGCTCAGATCCCACCGCCCGGTCAGCTCCCACATCGCCCGGGCCTTGTGGTCCGGCCCCACCAGTTCGTCCACGATCACCGTCCGCAGCAACCCCTGGCTCCGGTCGATGGGCTTCAGCTTGGCGGCGCCGCGCGGCGCGGGCCGCTTCTCCGCCACCGGCTGCTCCGGGATTTCCACCAGCCACTCTTGCTTATCCGTTTCCATGCCTCCATTATCTCCTGGAACATTATCAATATGAAATGTTTTATTAGGGCCGGGGGATTTTTTCACACCTTCTCACGCGCGCGGCTCGGTAGCATTTCGGAAAGGTTCGATGGACACGGCAAGGTTC
>JBDTAT010000584.1:0-3335 GCA_039924505.1 Bryobacteraceae bacterium | reverse complement strand
GCCCGGGCCAGCCGCTTTCCATCACCGGGATGAGCGGTTTCGTGAATGACGTTGAGTTCAACGACGGGTCGGTTTGGATTCCCAGCCGCGCCGAAATTCAGAGTGCCGGCCTCGAAAGTATTCTCGGCCCTTCGCCCGAGGAACGGAGGCTGGTGCAGATCTATCGCAAGAAGGGTTTGCCGGCGCTGGTGGCGGAATTGAATAAGTTTTGACGGCCAAACTGAAAGCGGCCGGCAATGTCCTTGGCCGGGCTCCGGAACAACTGACCCTGGAGGAGCGATCCGTCCTTGCCGGCCGTTGGATGGCGTTGCCCATCTATACTCCGGAAAAATTGCCGCTGCGGAAGATTCTCGCCATCGGATCCACGCCCGCCGATTGCGCCCGGCAACTCGCGGCCCACGGGCTGGATCCGAGCCGGTTCGAATTCGTTCTGCTGCGGTAAGCGCAAGGGGTTTCACTCTCCAATAATCTTCACCAGCACGCGCTTTTTCCGCCGGCCGTCGAATTCACCGTAGAAGATTTGTTCCCAGGGTCCAAAGTCGAGTTTCCCCGCAGTGACCGCGACTACCACTTCGCGCCCCATCACTTGCCGCTTCAGGTGAGCGTCGGCATTATCCTCGCCGGTGCGGTTGTGCCGGTACTGGCCGGTTGGTTCATGCGGCGCCAGTTTCTCCAGCCATTCCTCGTAATCCCGATGCAGTCCCGGCTCGTCGTCGTTGATGAACACCGACGCCGTAATGTGCATCGTGTTCACCAGAACCAATCCTTCGCGCACGCCGCTCTCGGTAAGGCAGGCGGCCACTTCATCCGTAATCCGGATGAACGCCCGGCGCGTGGGCGCTTCGAACCACAACTCCTTGCGGTAACTCTTCATAGCTACGAGCGTAGCAAGCGCGCGGGCGTGCGCTTATCTACGAATATTTTCGTTGACAACTACGAAGTGATTCGTATAACATAGTTGCCGATGAAGAAATTACCGCGCCCTACCGGCTCCGAGCTCGAGATTCTGCAGGTTCTTTGGCGTGACGGCCCCAGCACCGTGCGCGCCGTCCAGGAAGCGCTCGAGCAAAAGCGCGCCATGGGATACACCACGGTGCTGAAGCTGATGCAGATCATGGCCGGAAAGGGACTGGTAGCGCGCGACGAGACGGGGCGCGCGCACGTCTACCGGGCGCGTCTGGCGCGGCAGGAAACGCAGCGCCAATTGCTGGATGATTTCCTGAATCGCGCGTTCGGAGGGTCGGCTGCCGCGCTGGTGATGCAGGCTCTTTCCGGCAAGCGCGCCTCGGCCGGCGAGATCGCGGAGATCCGCCGTCTGCTGGATGAACAGGAAAGCGCACAAGCCGCCGGTCACGCCGATCCGGGCGAGTCTCGCGTGCGCGAGTTTCTCAAAAGGGGACGATAATGAACTTCTCTCATTTACCGTGGTGGTTTCAGCCTCTCGGCTGGACGCTGGCGCATTTTATCTGGGAGGGCGCGCTGATCGGCGGGCTGGCGGCGCTGGCCCATCGATCTCTTCGGCGCGCACCGGCCGAAGCGCGATACAACCTGGCGTGCGTGGCGCTGCTGCTCCTCCTGCTCGCTCCGGCGGCCACGTTCTGGCACCTCGCGGACGGGCCCGGCGCGCAATTCGCGTCACCGGACCCCGCGCCGCTTGCCCTCACCGCCGGCGGCCGCGTCGTGGCTTCGGATTCGGCGGGCCCGTTTGAAACGCTCGTTCTACCGGCTTGCGTGGGCCTCTGGCTGTGTGGCGTCCTGCTGCTGTCGTTACGGGCGCTCGGGGCTTGGGGCATTACCGTGCGCGACCGGCGGTACGGCCTCGCCGCCGTTCCGGCGCATTGGGACGAAGCGTTGGCGCGTATCGCCCGGCGCCTGCGAGTTACGCGGCCGGTGCGTCTGTATCAATCCACGCGGGCGCGTGGACCCATGATAGCCGGCTGGCTCCGCCCCGTCATTCTGACGCCCGCGGCCGCCGTCGCCGGCCTCACACCACAACAGTTCGAAGCGGTGCTGGCGCATGAGATGGCGCACATCCTGCGCAACGACTATCTGGTGAACCTTGCGGCCACAGCCGTCGAAACGCTGCTTTTTTATCACCCCGCGGTCTGGTGGGTCTCCCGCCAGATCCGCATCGAGCGGGAACACTGCTGCGACGACCTCGCCGTGACGGATTGCGGAGACCGGCTGGTCTACGCCCGCGCGCTGGTGGAACTGGAGCAACTTCGCGCGTGCGATGCGCAGCTCGCCATGGCGGCATCCGGCGGAAGTTTAACTGCACGAATCCGCCGGTTGCTGGAGCGCGATTCCGCCGCCGGCGCGCGCGGCAGTGTGTGGCTGGCCGCGGTGGCCTTCACTGCCGCTGCGACGGCGCTGCTGGTCTGGGGCGCCGGGTTCTCCGCCACGGCGCTGGCGCAACATCCGGCGTCCAAGGATTCGGCGGCCTACAGCAACTGGGTGAACGAAGATGTCGGCTACATCGTCTCCAAGCAGGAGCGGCTGGCGTTTCAGCGCCTCACCACGGACGAGGAACGCCAGCACTTTATCGAACAGTTCTGGCTGCGGCGCGATCCCACGCCCGGCACCGCGGAGAACGAGTTCAAGGAAGAGCACTACCGCCGCATCGCATACGCCAACGAACATTTTGCCTCCTCCCTTCCCGGCTGGAAAACGAACCGGGGCCGCACATACATCGTGTATGGACCGCCCGACGAAATTGAATCGCATCCCGCGCAGTCGCACGGAATCGATCAATGGCGTTATCGCACAATCAAGGGTGTCGGCGACAACGTCGAATTCGATTTCGATGGCGGCAAGCTCCTCCATGAAAGGGCCGGGCCGTCAATCAAAAAGCGCTAACGGTTTTATCGCACCCAGACCGACACGCTGGCCGGGCTGGCGCCGCCGCCCATCGCGATCGCCACCGGCGCCGCTCCCGGCGGGCAATCGGCGGGCAGTGTGACGTTTATCTGGAGAACGCCCTCGACGAATCCGGGCGCCGCACCCGCGAAAATCACCTGTGCGTCACGCCCGGCAACCGTCGCGGTAGCAGTCTGCACCGCATATAGCAGCATCGTTCCCGCGACTTGGCCATCCACGCCGGCCGGAGTCGTAAGACCTCCGCCGGTTCCGTAGAACACCACTACGGAGCCGGGCGCTGCCGGATTCGCCGCGGAATTCACCGACCCGTCCTGATTCAACGCCGCGGCCGGCCCGACTCCCGTCCCGTCCGCAGTGAATAGGGTTGGAACCGCGCCGGATACCGGAAACTTCACGGTGTTCCCGGCCTTGCCGTTGTATTCGACGTGAATCGAAGTGGTTTGCTGGTTTGCCACATG
>JBDTAT010000583.1:0-4371 GCA_039924505.1 Bryobacteraceae bacterium | reverse complement strand
CCAGGAGCCGGCCACTGCGACCAGCCCGGAGATCCGGTAATCGTCATTGGGCTGGTGCGGACCGCTCCCTGGCGGTCGCGGCCCGGTTATCGTTCGTGGAAGTTCGAGGCGCTCTCGACATAGGCTGCGGGTTTGATATGATCGGCTGCGACAATGCATCGCAGAGACTTTTTGAAATCCGTCACGGCCGCGACGGCTACGCGCGCATTTGGCGCAACGCGGCCGCCTAATTTCGTTTTCATTCTTCTCGACGATCTGGGCTATGGCGATTTGAGCTGCTATGGCGGAAACATCCACTCGCCGAATATCGACCGGATGGCGGGGGAAGGAATCCGGTTCACGCATTTCTATTCGGCGAATCCGGTGTGCTCACCGTCGCGGGCGGCGTTGATGACGGGCCGCTATCCGACGCGGGTGGGCGTGCCGCGCGTCCTGTTTCCCAAAGACCCGGGCGGCCTGGATCTTTCCGAGCGCACGATGGCGAACGTGCTGAAGGACAAGGGCTACAAGACGATGTGCATCGGCAAGTGGCACCTGGGGCGTCCGGACAAATATCTGCCGACCAACCGCGGATTTGACGAATACTTCGGCATTCCCTACAGCAACGACATGACGCCGCGGCCGCTGATGCACAACACCAGCGTCATTGAGGAGCCGGCGAAACTGGAAACGCTGACGGCGCGCTACACGGAACATGCGCTACAGTTTATCGAGCGGTCGAAAGACTCGCCGTTTTATCTGTACATGCCGCATACATTTCCGCACATTCCATTGGCGGCGTCGGCGCGGTTCCGGGGGAAATCGACGGAGGGCGTATATGGCGATGTGGTGACGGAGTTGGACTGGAGCGTGGGGCAGGTGCTGGGCGCGCTGAAGCAGCACCGCCTCGAATCGAACACGCTGGTGATGTTTTCCTCCGACAACGGGCCGTGGTTTCAGGGCAGCCCCGGAAAGCTGCGCGGGCGCAAGGGAAGCACATATGAGGGCGGCGTGCGGGAACCGTTCATTGCGCGCTTTCCGGGCCGCATTCCGGCCGGGCAGGTGACGGACAATATCGGTTCCATGATGGACGTCTTCCCGACGGTCGCGCGATTGACGGGAGCGGCGCTGCCGCCGAAGCCGCTGGATGGCATCGACATTTGGCCACTGCTTTCCGGCGCGAAACATTCGATGGAACGCGACGCGCTGCTCTATTTCGACTATTTGTATTTGCAATGCGCGCGGCTGGGGCCGTGGAAACTGCATGTGTCGCGGTACAACTCGATGGCGTACAATCCGCCGCCGGTGGATGGCCGGATCAACCTGCCGCTGCGGCATCCGGAACTGTACAACCTGATTGACGATCCGGACGAAAGCTACGATGTAGCGGCCGAGCACACGGACGTGGTGTCGAAGATTCAGGCACGGATCGCCGCGCTGTTACCGACGTTTCCGCCCGAGATCCAGAAGGCCTACGCCGATACGATGGCGCGGCCGACGATGGACCGGCCCTCGGCAGCATTGCCGGCGCGAAAGAAATAGGGGGAGTGTGAGACCGATGCGTTACTGGAAATTGGGGGCATTATTGATGTTGGGAACGGCCGCCGGGATGGCTGCGGCCGACCCGGGGTTCACGACCCTGTTCAATGGAAAGAATCTGGACGGCTGGACGTTGGTGCGCGGCGTGGGACCCGGGTATGTTGTGGAGGATGGCCTGCTGGTGTGTCCGGCAGATGGCGGCGGAAATCTCTTCACCAAAGACGAGTACGCGAATTTTGTTTTCCGTTTCGAGTTCCGGCTGCACGAGGGGAGCAACAACGGCATCGGAATCCGCGCGCCGCTGGAGGGGGACGCCGCGTACAAGGGCATGGAGATCCAGATTCTGGACAACGACGCGCCGGTGTACCGCGGCAAGCTGCGGCCGGCGCAGTATCACGGCTCTATTTACGACGTCGTGCCGGCGAAGACCGGATTTCTGAAACCGACCGGGAAGTGGAACTACGAAGAGATCGTGGCGAAGGGACGGCAGATTACGGTGAAGCTGAACGGAACGACGATTGTCGACGCGAACCTGGATACGATCACGGATCCGGCGGTGCTGAAGAAGCATCCGGGACTCGCCCGCTCCACCGGACACATTGGATTCCTGGGGCATCGATCGCCAGTGGAATTCCGCCGTATCCGGGTGAAGCGGCTGCCGTAGACGGGCTGCGGCTACTTCTCGACGGACAGATCGTTGGTGACTTTAAAGACACCGGAAACGCCGTTGGCAGCGATCCCGGCGACGTTCTTGTCTCCCTGGTTCGAGACCACGCCTGCCAACGTCACGTTTCCATTCTTCACGATGATGTGAATGGGCGGTACGGCGCGCAGACTATATTGCTGGAGTTGCGGACGGGAGTAGACGGCGCGATAGACGGCGCGGCGAGTCTGGTCGTCCATGGGCGAAAGCGGCAATACTTCGATCTGGTTGTCCACTTGGCGGACACCTTCGATTTTCTTCACAACGTTGCCGGCGTCGCTTTTCAGCGTCGGGAGTACTACCTGGCCAAACAAGGTTACTTTATCGCCATCGACGCGGTAGGAGAGATTGTCGAAGACTCCGTAGTAGGGAAGCATCACCAATTCGTGATGGACTTCACGAGTGATATTCGAGGTATTGGCTCCAACAGACAGGGTTGCGCCAACGGCAATAAGAACGCCGGCGATCGTCAATTTCGAGGTAAGCAGCTTCATGGATTCAAGCCTCCTGAATCCAGTTTAGCTCAGCGAATTGTAGGTTCGTTAAATTGTCCCCGTGCGACTTGGTTTTGGGGAAAGGGTGGTCGCACGGAGACAAGCTGCTTTAGTGTTGTAGACGTAAGTCGAATGAGTTTGGTTCTGTGCGAAAGCGAGAAAGTTGCATAAATATTTCTTAGGCGGAGATTAGGACTTGGTTTCCGCGGGGATTGAGGCAGGGGACACTCATGGCGGCGGTGTCGATTGCGGACGGACCGACGCTTGCTCCGAGTGCCCCCTGCGGCTTTTCGTGAGCGGCTGCCCGACGAGCAGACGTAGAAATTAGAACGCGAGATTCGGGGGATGCTGGGCAACCGCTCCCTCACGTGCCCAGAGGGCACCCAGGCTCGGAACGTGTACGCAGGCGGATCGGAAGGCGCACGTAAGCGGCTCGGAAAGCGCACGCAGGCGGCTCGGAAGATGCAAGCAGGCGGCTGGTCGAAACAGAGAAATCTCGCGGCCGAAGATCTAGCGCGGACCCAGGCCGTTGTGGAGATCGCGCAACACGCTTAAGACGCCGGGCACCAGGGTGATGATGAACAACACGGGCAGAATAAACAGAACGATGGGGAACAGCATCTTTATGCCGGCTTTGGCGACGGCCGCCTCGGCGCGGAGACGGCGGCGGGAACGGAGAGCGTCGGCATAAACTTTCAGGGCCTGGGAGAGGCTGGTGCCGAAGCGCTCGCTTTGGACGATCATGGCGGAAAGCGATTTGATGTCCTCGATGCCGGTGCGGCGGACGAGTTGCTGGAAGGCTTTGCCGCGCTCCTGGCCGGCGCGGACTTGCATGACGACGGTGGAGAATTCGGCGGAGAGTTCGGGGTAAATGTACTCCATCTCCTCGCTGACTTTGAGCATCGACTGATCGAGAGCGAGGCCGGTGCCGAGGACGATACCGAGCAGATCGACGGTATCGGGCAGGGCCTCCTGCAAGCGGTTGCGATAGCGGCGGACAAGACGATGCAAGACCTGCTGAGGGAGGAGCCAACCGAGGAGGAGCGCGGCCATCATGCCGCCGAACTTCTGCGCCACGCCGTTATCGCGCTGCAGCCAGGCCATGCCGCCAAGCATCAGCGCCATGAAGAGCAGGTTCCCCAGGGCGTAGAACGCGACGGCCTGCTTGGTGCGGACGCCCGCCTGCGCAAGTTCCTTTTCCGTGTCGCGAATCCATTCCTCGCCACCGGGAACCAGGCTGAGGATATAGAGGAAGCTGTTCATAAATCCGCCGCCGCCTTTGCGCCGGGGGGCGCGGGCAGTGGAGACCATGGCGTGCGCCTGCAATTCCTCCAGCCGGTCGCCGAGCGGATCGTCCTGATCGCGAAACAGTTCGATGGCGGACCAGACAATGGCCGCAAGGGTGACAAAGGCAAAAATAAAAAAGAGGGCTGGGATCAGCATCGTGGGGTTCTCATATTTTCATACGCGCAAAACGGAGTGCGGCGCGAAGCAGTTCCCGACTTGCCCCGTGGTGCGCGCCGCACCCTTCGCGCTTCGCTGTCATATTTTGGGGCTGGCGATTTTGCGGATGACCAGAATGCCGACAATTTCGGAGCAAATCGCGTAGGTGAGGAACTTGCTGCCGACCGGATCGGTGTAAAGCAGCCGGATATA
>JBDTAT010000582.1:0-2744 GCA_039924505.1 Bryobacteraceae bacterium | reverse complement strand
CATCCAGGTGGACTCGCCGCCGTGAAACGGGGTTTCAACCAGCGGGCCGAGAATGTGCCAGATTTCCTTCCAGCACTCGCGTGTGGGCTGGCCCATGGATCGCGGATGCTTTGTGCCGAGTATGGGGCGGTAGGGATCGTTATAAAGCTGGCACAATTCCGGACCCCACCACAGCAGCATCTGAAAGCGATTCGCAAGAAGAACACTCACCATCATGCGAAGGGCCGGCGACCAGGACTCGACCGCTCCGATGGGCGTCTTGGACCAGTCGATGGAGCGCATGAGGGCGCCCATCTCGCCCCCGCCAGCCAGGCAGCTTTGGGCCGCGGACATTATTTTCGGCGCGGGTTTACTCATCGTTCCTCTCTCAGCAATGAAGACGGCCTATTGTCTCACCCGGTTATTTTCCTCTATCTCACGGACGGGCGCTTGGGGGGTGAGCTATGGATGGCTGAGTGCTCGTTGCGGAGTAAGCTGTCCGACCGCTCCCTCGCGGTCGCGGCTCGGTAGCCGATTCCGATGGGGCGAGATGGCATCGTTATTTCGTGTAAACCGCGACGCAATTCGGGAATCTTCACGCGGAATTGTATGCTGGAGGGAGATGCCCACCACACCCCACATCGAGCGCCACTTCACCGCCTCGGAGGCCGTGCGCGACATCGTCATCGGAATGGCCGATGGGCTGACGGTTCCGTTCGCGCTGGCAGCCGGCCTTTCCGGCGCCACCACCGCTAGCCGGATTATCGTTGTCGCGGGCCTCGCCGAAATTGCGGCTGGCTCGATCGCCATGGGCCTCGGCGGGTATCTCGCGGCTAAGAGCGATGCGGAACACTACGCCAGTGAATTGGAGCGGGAAGAGCGCGAGGTGCGCGAAGTGCCCGACGATGAGCGCGCCGAGGTCCGCGAGATTCTGGCGACTTACGGCATGGCGGACGCGCAGGCGCAAACCGTTCTCGATGCGTTCGGGAGCAATCCGAAGAGCTGGGTGGATTGGATGATGCGGTTCGAGTTGGGCCTGGAACCGCCGGAGCCAGGCCGCGCGCTTCGCAGCGCCGTCACGATCGCGGTCGCCTACGTCGCGGGCGGTCTGATCCCGCTAGCGCCTTACATTATTTTGGCTAGCGCGCGCACGGCGCTGGTCTGGTCGGTGGCTGCGACCTTGGCGGCGCTCACCATTTTCGGCTACATCAAGGGCCGGTTTACGGGCACGGCTCCCGTTCGCAGCGCCATTCAAACGGCGGTCATCGGGGGATTGGCCGCCGGCGCCGCGTTCCTGATTGCCAAAGCGATTACGTAACGATTCCGCTCCGCACAGCGGCTACCACTGCTGCGACGTGGCCGGTGAATAGCTGGAAACGTTCTGGTTTTCCGCCTCCACGCGGTCGAAGACGGATTGGATGGCCACTCGTCCGGGACCCCATAGTCGGAGCCACATGTAGCGGTTGCCCCAGGCTCCCCAGGCGGTGAAACCGGTGCGCGGATGCTCAAAATGCAATGCCATCTGCACCGAGGGATCCTTGAAAATCAGCGACGTCGGCTTCACCAGAATAGTCTGGTTCGGCGCCAACTCTCGGACCAGCACGTTGCCGGCGGCATGCAGCAACAGCAAGCCGGGTGTCTGCGCGCCCGCGAAGCGGTCCATGAACATGCCCACCGGATAGTGCGTTTCGGTGTCGTTATCCTGGCCTTGCGTCACGAACCACACGCCGGTCGAAAACCAGTCGTACTGAAGATTGCTGGTGGCGATCATGAACAGGTGCTCGCGCACGTCGATGGATTGGCCGGGCTGAATCGGCAGCGCGATCATTTCACCCGGCGCATCGCGGGAGAACGCGATGTGTCCCGGCCCCTGCGCCTGCGTCATGATCAGCGGCAGGCCGGCGAACATCCGTTTCCAGCCGCCCGCGAGCGGCATCGTCGTCACGGCCACCTGCGCGTCCTTCCACAGCAGCACGTGGTGGGTAAAGAAAATACCGTCGCCGGCGGCGAGGTTCATGTCCGCAACCGGAACATAGTTGCCCTCAATCTGGCAGAATGAATTTCCGAATTGCAGCTTGGCCATGTCCTTCCGGCCGGGGAGCTGGGCCCAGCCGGACCGGCTGGCGGTGGGAAGCTGGTCGATAGTGGCGCCGCAGCCCGGGCAGCTCAACTGCGCTCCGTCGCTCACCATTCCGCACCAACGGCATTTGTGGCGCGCGGCGGGTCCCGGGGCGACGGGCGTGGAGAGATGCACCGCGGCGGGCGAAACCAGCGGCGCGGGCGGCGGGAAGCCTGGTGGCGCAGGGACCGGCGACGCCACAGGCGCGCCACGGTTCACCTGGGCGCCGCACCCCACGCAAAAATTTGCGCCGTCTGGAACTCGTGATCCACAGTGTGTGCAAAACATCGCGTTCTCCGGTTTCTTCTAAGGAACTCGCGCAAAACGGAGCGCGGCGCGAAGCAGTTCCTTCCTCGTACGGTGATGCGCGCCGCATCCTTGTGCGCTTACTCCGTGTGATGATGCACGTACATCGATTGGATGCCCACGCGCCCCGGCCCGGTCACCTTCGCCAGGCTCATGTTCGTGCCGCCGAACAAGCCGGTTCCGAGCTTCTGAAATTCGACATCCATGGTCACCGACGAATCCTTGTAAAGAAACGCGCCCGGCTCCAGCATGATGCTCTCGCCGGGCTTCAACACGCGCTCGAATACATTTCCATAGCCGTGCAAAATTACCAGGCCGGGCGTGTTTGTCGTCACGAATC
>JBDTAT010000581.1:0-3216 GCA_039924505.1 Bryobacteraceae bacterium | reverse complement strand
AGGAAGGGAAGGGCGCCTTCCGCCGCGGTTTCGGCCTGGGCGTGAACCATTGGAACGGCGGTGGCCACGACAGCCAGTGCCGCTGCAACATTCACCCCGACGGCAGCGTCGAAGTGGAGTTGGGCAGCCAGGATCTGGGAACGGGCACCCGCACGATTATCGCGATGGTGGCGGCGGAAACACTGGGACTGCCTATTGGCGCGGTGAAGGTGAAAATCGGCGACAACAGTTATCCGCCGTCCGGCGCCTCCGGTGGTTCCACTACCGTGGGCGGCGTCAGTTCCTCGACGCGCAAGGCGACGGTGAACGCGCTCGATAAATTGTTCGAGGCCGTGGCGCCCTCGCTTGGCGGCGATGCCAGTCAACTGGCGGCCATCGACGGCCGCGTGCAGATGAAATCGAATCCGGCCAAGAGCCTCACCTGGCAGGCTGCCTGCCAGAAGCTCGGCATGACAACCATCTCCGAGATGGGCCATAACGTGCCCCGCGACGCGCCGCGCGAACACTTGAATACCGCCGGCGTATGCGGCGTCCAGATGGCCGACGTCAACGTCGACATGGAGACTGGAATCGTCCGGATGAACAAACTGGTTGCGGTGCAGGATTGCGGATTGATCATCAATCCCAAGACTGCGGAGAGCCAGATTTTCGGCGCCGGTATTATGTCCATCTGTTCGGCTCTGATGGAAGAGCGCATCATGGATCAACAGATCGGCCGCGTGCTGAACGCCGACATGGAGTTCTACAAACTGGCCGGAATCGACGACATTGGCGAAATTGTAGTCCACCTGGACATCTCGCCCGAGAACGACAAACGCGGCGTCGTCGGACTGGGCGAGCCGTGCGCCATTGGCGGCGTCGCGGCCATTGCGAACGCTGTCGCCAACGCCATCGGCGTGCGGGTACCCATGGTGCCATTGACGCCAAATCGAGTATTGGAAGCCATCGGAAGGAGGACAGCCTGATATGGAAACCTTCGAATATGCAAATCCAACTACGCTGAACGAAGCGGCCGGTCTGCTCGGATCAAGCTGGGGCGACGCGCAAGTGCTCGCCGGCGGCACCGATCTGATCAGTATGATGAAGGACTACGTCGCTTCACCCAGGCGCGTGGTCAACGTAAAAAACATAAAGGAACTGCAGGGGATTCGCAACTCGGGCGCGGGGCTGCGCATCGGCGCCGCCGTTACTCTCGACGAACTCACGTTGAATCCGGTGGTGCGCTCCGAATTTCCGTCACTGCATCAGGCCGCGCTCGGAGTCACCAGCCCGCAACTCCGCAATATGGGGACTGTCGGCGGCGATCTCTGCCAGCGGCCGCGGTGCTGGTATTACCGCCTGGGCTACGGATTGCTTGCCATGAAGGACGGCAAGAGTCTGGTTCCGAACGGGGAGAACCGTTACCACGCGATCTTCGGCGGCGGCCCGGCGTATTTCGTCAGCGCGTCCAGTTTCGGTCCGGCGCTAATCGCGCTGGGCGCGAAGGTGCGGCTGGTATCGAAATCCGGTTCCCGCGATCTGCCGGTGGAGAGTTTCTTCGTTTCCCCGCGCAGCGAATCGGACCGTGAGATCGCGCTACAGCCCAACGAAGTACTCACCGAGATCCTGATTCCCCCGGCGCGCGGCGTGCGCAACGCGACCTATGAAGTCCGGCACCGGGAAGCCATGGCCGATTGGCCGCTGGCCACCGCCTCGGTCGCGCTCCATATGACCGGCTCCAAAGTTTCGCACGCGCGCATTGTGCTCGGCCATGTGGCTCCGACGCCGTGGGTGGCCGCTTCCGCGGAAAAATTCCTAGCCGGAAAATCGCTGTCCGAATCGGTGGCCGGAGACGCCGGAAAAGCGGCTGTCGAAGGCGCGCAACCGCTCAGCCAGAATGGCTACAAAGTACAGTTGGCGAGCGTCGCCGTGAAACGCGCTTTGCTGGCGGCCGCCGGAAAAGCGTAGGCTTTCGGTCGAGCATGGAACGCGCGGGGCTAAGCAAGATCGACGACGACCGCTGCCAGAATCTGCGGTGGAAGGGCATGTACATCGATTCGGAATGGGATCCCGCTACGCCGCATAGCAACGACCGGCTGTTCTGGTGCCACAACACGCAAACCTGTCTGGGTCCGGACGGCAAACTCGCCGACGATTACGAGTGCAACGAGACGCGCCCCTGTTACTGCGGGCTTTAGGCGGGCGGCGAGGCCGTCAAATTAGTTTGCTCCACTTGGGTCAGGAAGTGGTAGGGTGAAGGTATGAAGGCACTTTACTTGACTGCACTATCTCTAGGTTTGGCCGCCTCCGCAGTCTGGGGCGCCAGCCTTCCCGCCACTAGTGTTCGCGGCCAGTATGTCGAGGCCCGCACAGCGGATGTTTACACCGGTCCGTGTTTCGCCAACTCCGAAGCGGGACAAACCGGTAATTTGGCCGTATTCGGTTGGAAGATCGACCAGGGAACCTGGCAGGGCGTGGACTTGAACGGCCTGTCGGTAGTCGGCGTTGTGCGCGCGGGCGCTACGCTCGGCGATCAGTTCGCAAATCCGTATCCGGCGAAGTCGGTTTTAATCGTCGATGACAAAGCGACGGTGGAACAGCGCATGGCGCTAAAGGCGTTCGCGCAGCAGATGGGCGGACAACTTCTAGAGAACATCGTACGCGTGGAATACCAGCCGATTTCTCTCATCGTGAAAGATGGCAACGTTCACTCCGGCGTCGCCAGTCTGACGGCCGGCAATCTGGCGACGGTCCAAACCCGCGCGCTGGATGACGCCGATCATATCTGCCACAACGAGGAAGTCTGGTATCAGCCGCTGACGAAGTTGGATCACGCGATGCCGGCCTACACGCTGGCCCAGGGCTATTCTGGAAAGGGTCTCAACACCGACTGGAATTACTCCGACAAGCGCGCCTCGTTCGTCGGGACGTTCCACTACGCCGAATAGCCGCGCTTACCGCGCGTAATCGGAGTACCATCCGGGGACCCGGCGCTGAAACGGCTGGACACACTGGAGCGTACGGCGGCAGTGTACGCCTACTTGACGTCCGCACCGTTCGTGAATGCCGCGGCGATCGGTTTTCCGGTAGCGCCACGATAATCGCCGGGGTCGATCCCCATGAGTTTGACGATCGTCGGGGCTATGTCGCGCTGTTCCACAACTTCGGTGGGTTGCGCGCCGGCTGGAGCGTCTGGCCCGGCAATTGCAAGCCAGATGCGGCCGGCGCCGACCACCG
>JBDTAT010000580.1:0-2778 GCA_039924505.1 Bryobacteraceae bacterium | reverse complement strand
CAAACGCCCCCGTGGCGCGCGCCTTTTGCCACCGGTCGAGCTCCTCGACATAGGCGAAGACGGCCGAATCGTTCGGCATGGAGCGCCGGACTGGCAGGCCCGCGGTCCGGGCCAAACGGCGCACTGTCCAAGGCCGCACGTTCAAATAGCGGGCGATCTCCCGCCAGGAATTCAAGCGCCGCGGTTTCAGGGGTGACTGTGGACCGCTCATTGTCATCGCTACCGGATGGGGCCGCCAACGTAGGCAGCCGCGGACAATTCAGGTCTTTGGCGGCAAGATATTTTCATTTGACCGGCAACCGCTCCTTCGCGGTCGCGGCTCGGAAGGAAGGTCGAAACAATCGGTTGCCCGATATGCGCCGAATCGCGGGGCGGACTGCTAACGGGCTTCCTTGCGCACGTGCTCAAATAAAAAGCTGAGCGTTTTTTCCGTTCGGATATGGGCAGCGATGCGGCCGAGCGCACCGTCCTTTTCCAGTTTCATGCGCATGGCCGCCACCGGCTCGCGCTGCTGCTTGGCCACGCGCTGCACCTCGCGGTCCACTTCGTCGCGAGTGGCTTCGATGGCCTCGCGGTCGGCAATTTTATCGAGCAGCAAGGACGCCTTCACGTCGTGAATCGCCTTGGGCCGCTGCTTCTCCTTCACCTTTTCCCAATCGAGCTTCAGCGATCCGATATCGACGCCCGCGCCCGCCAGATCCCGCAACTGCCGCTCCATCTGCATCTGGATCTGGCGGTCGATATAGACTTCGGGAACCGGAAGTTCATGCATCTCCACCAGCTTGTCGATCAGTTCTTCCTTGGCGGCTTGCTGGGCCGCAAACTCGCGGTCCGTCACCAGAGCCTTCCGCACTACCTCGCGCAATTCGTCGAGCGTCTGGTAATCGCCCAAGTCGCGCGCGAACTCATCGTTCAACTCCGGCAGTTCCTTGCGGCGGATTACCTTCAGCTTCATCCGGAAGCGGACGGTGCGCCCGGCCAGTTCCTTTTTTCCGAATTCCTCCGGATAGGCGACGTCGAACTCTTTTTCTTCGCCCGGCGACATTCCCAGCAGATTTTCGGTGAACGCCGCCATGGTGTCGGCTCCGCCGATGTGCAGCATCAACTCGTCCTGGTCAATCGCTTCGGCCGCGCCGGACAGCGACCGGAGGGACCCCACCGCGTAGTCGCCGTTTTCCACCGGGCGCGGATCGATGTTGACGTACTCGGCCTTCTGTTCGCGGATTTCTTCGATGCGCTTCGCTACATCTTCATCGGTAATCTCCGGCTCACGATACCCTACGGTCAGCTCGTGGTAATCGGCCAACTCCACCACCGGCGCGACCTCGAACTCGGCTTTGAAACGCAGCGGCTCGCCCGCGTGCATGTGGACATCGGTGACGTCGGGTGTGCCGACCACCTGCAGATTATCGCGCTCGGCCGCCTTGCGAAAGTGCTTGGGAACCAGCGCCTCCAGCACGTCCTTGCGGATCTCCTGCGGAAAACGTCCGCGAACCATGGACGTCGGCGCCTTGCCGGGCCGGAAGCCGGGCAGACGGACCCGTTTCTGGATGGACGCGACGACGCGTTCGGTCTCCTGCGTCACCTCCTCGGCCGCAACGGTGATTTCGAGAGTGCGCTTGGTGCCTTCCATGGATGCCCGTAATCGAACGTGCGCGGTCTCCTATGTGCCCTCCGACCAGCTCGCCAGATAATGCTCCTGCTCGGAGGTCAGGCGGTCGATGTTGACGCGCATGGCTTCCAGTTTCATCCGCGCCACCTGCTTGTCGATCTCCTCGGGCACGGAGTAAACCTTGGGTTCCAGCGTCGCGTGGTTCTTCACCATGTACTCGGCGGAGAGCGCCTGGTTGGCGAAACTCATATCCATCACCGAGGCCGGGTGCCCTTCGGCGGCGGCCAGATTGATGAGACGGCCCTCGCCCAGCACGTAGATCTTGCGGCCGTCGCGCATCGAAAACTCCTCGACGAATTCGCGCGCCACGCGGCGCGAAGACGCCATCTTTCCCAGAGCTTCCAGGTCGATCTCGACGTTGAAATGGCCGGAATTGGCGAGAATCGCTCCATCCTTCATCCGCTCGAAGTGATCCCGCGCGATGACGCTCTTGTTGCCGGTGACGGTGACGAACACATCGCCGATGGCGGCTGCTTCGGCCATCGACATCACGCGGAATCCATCCATCATGGCCTCGATGGCCTTGATCGGATCGATCTCGGTAACAATAACGTTGGCGCCCATGCCGCGCGCGCGCATCGCCAGACCGCGTCCGCACCAGCCGTAGCCGGCGACGACGAAATTCAAACCGGCCAGCAGAAAATTTGTGGCGCGAATGATGCCGTCGAGCGTGCTCTGCCCGGTGCCATAGCGGTTGTCGAACAGATGCTTGGTCATCGCGTCGTTCACCGCCACCACCGGGTAGCGCAGGATTTTATCCTTGGCCATGGCGCGCAGACGGATGACACCCGTGGTGGTTTCCTCGGTGCCGCCGATAACGGCGTCCAGCAACTCCTTGCGTTTCGTGTGCAGCAGCGTCACCAGATCGGCGCCGTCGTCCATGGTGATTTGCGGCGCGTGATCAAGCGTCGCCATGATGTGCGAATAGTAGACGTCGTTCGATTCGCCCTTGATGGCGTACACCGGAATGTTGTAATCGCGGACCAGCGCGGACGCGACATCGTCCTGGGTGGAAAGCGGATTGGAGGCGCACAGCACAATGTTGGCGCCGCCGTCGCGCAGCGCGATCATCAGGTTCGCCGTCTCGGTGGTCACGTGCAGGCACG
>JBDTAT010000579.1:0-5214 GCA_039924505.1 Bryobacteraceae bacterium | reverse complement strand
CGAGGAGTGGCTGCCTACCTCTTCATCCGAATTGATTTGCAGAACCACTTTGCGGCGAACCGGACGGTCCAACTCGCGCAGGGCGCGCATCGCGAAGATAAAAAACGCCAGACCCGATTTCATATCGAGCACGCCCGGCCCCCACAGGCGGCCCTTGCGATTCCGAAACGGCATAGCGGAAAGCGTGCCCGTGGGCCAGACGGTGTCGGAGTGGCCGAGCGCGAGAATCTGTCCGGATGTCTTGCGGCTTCGGGGAAACTCGCGCACAACGGAGCGGGACGCCAGCGTGTTTCCGCCGGTTGTGAAGGACACCGCCGCGCCCTGTGCGCTTCCCGCGCCCGCGCCCGGCAGCAGAAATTCGCAGCGCAAATGCTTTCCGAATTTTCCGCCTGGAAATGTCCGGACCCGGGCGATGCCGTTGACTTTGGACGCAATCAGATCGACGAAGCGGTTCACCGCAGCAGGGTCGTCGCTCGGCGATTCGCATTCGACCAGTTCGCGGATCAGCGCGATCAGCGGCGTCTGGTGCGCGCGGGCGAAGGATAGAAAGGGATCCACGTTGCTATAATAACGGGATTCAATGCCTGTAATGGATATTTGCGCCATTCGCGAAATTCTGCCGCACCGCTATCCCATGCTGCTGGTGGATGCGATTCTGGAGCTGGCACCGGACCGCATTGTCGGCATCAAAAATGTGACGGTGAATGAGCCATTTTTCACCGGACATTTTCCGGATTTTCCGGTGATGCCGGGGGTTATGATTATCGAGGCCATGGCGCAAGTCGCCGGCGTGCTGGTGCTGAGCCAGATTCCCGACCGGAAAAATAAACTGGTGCTGCTGGCGTCTATCGAAGAGGCCAAGTTCCGCAAGCCGGTGATTCCCGGAAATCAACTGCGCATCGAAATGCTGCTGGACAAAAAGAAGGCGACGGTGGCGAAGATGCACGGCACGGCGAAGGTGGATGGCGCCGTGGTGGCCGAGGCGATCATGCTGTGCAAGCTGGCGGACCGCTCGGAAACGGGCGGCCTCGCCGGGTAGCGCGCGAAGATGCCGATACACCCGACCGCGATTGTCGATCCGGGCGCGCGCATTTCCGCATCGGCCGGCATTGGGCCATACTCTATCGTCGGCGCGGACGTGGAAATTGGCGCGCGCACGCGATTGATGGGGCACGTTTATATGGAAGGCCCCGCGTCCATCGGCGAGGACAATCTATTTTTTCCGTACTCAACAGTGGGGGTGGCGCCGCAGGACCTGAAATACGCAGGCGAGCGGTCTGAGGCGCGGATTGGAAACCGCAACCGCATTCGCGAATTTGTGACCATCCATCGCGGAACAACCGGCGGCGGAATGGTGACGCGCATTGGCGACGACAATCTGCTGATGGCCTACGTTCACGTGGCGCACGACGTTCAGATCGGCAGCCACACCGTGCTCTCAAACGCGGTGACGTGCGGGGGGCATGTGCTGATTGGCGATTGGGCGGTAGTGGGCGCGTCCACCGGTCTGCATCAGTTCTGCCGTGTGGGGCGGCACGCGATGATCGGCGGCTACAGCGTGATTACGCAGGATGTGCTGCCGTTCTCCACCACCGTATCGCCGCGCGATGCGAAAGTATTTGGCGCGAACGCGACGGGCCTGGAGCGGCGCGGGTTTACGCCGGAAACCATCGAGAACCTGCAAAAGGCCTTCCGTCTGTTGTCGCGGTCCAGCCTGAACACGTCGCAGGCGCTCGAACGCATTCGCGAAGAAGTGGCGGGCGGGCCGGAAGTGGATGAACTGCTCGCATTCATCGAATCGGCCGGCCGCGGCGTCATCAAATAATTTATGAAGTACGGTCTGATTGCGGGCAACGGCCGCTTTCCGGTGCTGGCGCTCGAGGAGGCGCGGAAGCTCGGGTTGGACGTCGTCGTAATTGCGATTCAGGAAGAAGCCGCACCGGAGATTGAGGCGCTGGCAGCGGTGTGCCACTGGATCTCGCTCGGAGAGTTGAGCCGGCTGATCAAGATCCTGCATCAGGAAAGCGTGCGGCAGGTGATGATGTGCGGGCAGGTGAAGCACGTCAAGATTTTTTCGTCCATCCGTCCGGATTGGCGCCTCGCGAAACTGCTGGCGTCGCTGCGCGAGCGCAATACCGGCGCGTTGATTGGCGGAGTGGCGAAGATCCTTGCGGACGAAGGCATTGAACTGGTGGACTCCACCTTGCTGCTGAAGCCGCTGCTGGCGGGTGTGGGAGTATTGGGGCGGCGCAAACCATCGGCGGAAGAATCGCGCGACATCGACTACGGGCGGCGCGTTGCGAATGCGCTGGCGGATTTCGACATCGGCCAGAGCGTGGCGGTTGCGGAGCGCGCATGCGTTGCGGTTGAGGCGATGGAAGGCACCGACGCCATGCTGCGGCGGGCGGCTAGTCTAGCCAACGGACGCCCGCTGCGATTGGTGAAAGTATCGCGGCGGCGCGGGCACCTGCTCTTCGACGTGCCGGTAGTGGGGCCGCAAACGATTCGCACGATGCGTGAAACAGGCGCCACCGCGCTGGCCGTGGACGCGGGACGCACCCTGCTGCTGGACCGCGCCGAACTGCTGGCGGAGGCGGACGCAGCCGCCATCGCGGTCGCCGGCTTCGCGGTTCAGCCATGACGCGTGAAAGTTTTAAGCGCCCGCGGACACCCGCAATTCAAAATTGGGCAGACCCACGTGAATGGAATCGGGCGCAATGCGCAGGCGGCCGTTGTGCGATTCCACGACGCGGCGGACGCTGGCGAGCGTCAAGCCGGACTCGGTGGACTCGCAGCATCCCGCAGAGGCGCACGTGAGATCGAGGCTGACCTCCCCGGCGGTGAAAGACGTCGCGACGACAATCGGGCGGTCCGGGCCGGCCGCTCCGCGAAAAAAGTGGATCAGGTTGCGGACCAGGTGTTGAGCTTGGCCGGGATCGAGCCACACCAGAGGCAGGAATTCCGCCAGACACAACTCCACGCATGGCGCGCCCGCGAGGCTGACGGAGACAATCTCGTTGAGGTCGACGCGCTCCGGCGCAGGGGTCGCAGCCTGCGTCAGGTAGACTGCGTTCGAGACAATCCAGTTCGATTGCTCCACCAGTTGCTGGAGCTTTTCGAGCTGCCGGCGGACCTTGGGCTGCTCGGTTTGGAGGACGAGGCCGAGATAGTACGCAATGGATTCGATGGTGCTCAAGGGCTGGCGCAATTCGTGCGCGATGTGGCCGACGATTCCGGCGGTCTCGGGCGCAAGGCCAGATTCCGGAACCGGGATCGATATTTCCAATGCAGATGCGGCGCGTGTCATGCGAGTTTGAAATTTAGGGGGACACCGTTTTATACCGCCATCGGACCAAGGAGTCAAGGAAAAGATTGTAAGCTGTATTTATGCGCATTCGACACGCGGCGGTTGTTACGGCAACCGTTACTGCAATCCTATTGCTGATTGTTCTGGTTCCGCGGTTTCTGGCGCAGAGCCGGCGTCCAACGCCCGCCGCACGGCAATCGCGCGCGACGAACGACGCGGCGGCCGGCGCCGTTTCATTTCGCGTCGTGTTCGGATACATGCGGGCGGCCGCGAAACCCTACGACGGATCGGTGAAGGTAACCGGAGGCCGCCTGCGCTCCATCGAGCCGTGGCGATTCTTGCGCACCGATGCAGTGACCGGCGCGAACACCTGGAAATTGACGACCAAGCTGATGGTCTTCGAGAATCTGCCGGATCAACCGACCACCGTGGCCGACGGATCGGCTCCGGCGATGAATATCGTGCCGGAGGGCTTGATTGTGACGGTGGACGCGGCGGCGTCCGGCGCGGTGTTTGAGACGCGGCAGGGCGGCTTCACCGTGCCGGTCCGCCAGTTGCGCTACGGAAACGTGCTGACTTATCTCGCCGGGGACGTGGTGGTGGAACGTGTGCCGGTGGCGATGCAGGTGTCGCCCGTGAACGCAGAGGAACACGATTATCCTTCCATCACGGTGACGCGGTCCGGCCAGGTGTGGACCGCCTGGCAGGCGTATCAAGATCGCGGCGACCACGTTTACGCGGCGATGGCGGGGCAGCCGCCGGTGCAACTTAGCGGGAAGGGCGACATCTTCCGTACGTCGGTGGCCGAAGACGCGCAGGGCGGCATTCACGTGGTTTGGTCGGAGCGGCACGGGGAAGACTGGCAGCTTTTCGAGCGCGTGCGCCAAGGCGCCGAATGGAGCGCGACGGCGCAGATCACCTCCGGCAACAGTCCCAACTTTTTTCACAAGCTGATTCCCACGGCGAACGGCCTGCAGATGATCTGGGTGGGTTGGGAGAAGGGCGAATCGTTCCTGTACCGGTCGGCATTCGAGGGATCGAAGTGGTCCGCGCCGCAGCGTGTCGGCGGCCCCAGTGTGTGGAGTCCAGATGGCGCCGTCGACCGGCAAGGGAACCTGTACGTCGCCTGGGACAGCTACGTGAACGGCAACTACGATATCTTCTTCCGGCGGATTGGCGCGGCGGGAACGGCGGACGCCGTGGAACAGGTGACGCACACGCCGCGATTTGAGGCGCATGCCTCGGTGGCAGTCGATGCGCAGGGGCGGCCGTGGCTGGCGTGGGACGAATCGGGGTCGAATTGGGGCAAGGACTGGAATCATCAGGACGAACAGCGCTCGACGGTGCTGTATAAGGACCGCGCGATCAAGGTGGTGGTGAAAGACGGCGGCGAGTGGAAGGAAGCGCCGGATCTGGCGGCGGCGGTGCCGGACCGTTTGCGCCGGTATTGGCAGATTCCCCGCCTGACGGTGGATGGAACCGGGCGCGTATGGGCGCTGTTTCAGGTCCGCACCAGCGCCATCAATAACCGCGACGATTTCTGGTGCTCCGGCGGATTGTGGGATCTGTATCTGACGACGCTTGAAAACGGCGAATGGAAACCGGCGGCGTACGTGCCGGATTCCACCGGACGAAACGAAGCCCCCGCTCAGGTGACGGCGGGCGTGGACCGCATTTGGATGACGTGGGCGACGGATGGGCGGAAATTGCACGACACCAACGGCGGGTATCAGGCCCCCACCATGGTTCACTATGACGTCTATATGGCGCAAGCCGCGGCTGGGACGCCCAACGGCTCCGTGGCGCTGACGAAATTCGTGGAACCGAGGGCGCGCGCGCAGGTGATGCACCCGAATGAGAAAGAAGACGTCGCGCGAGTTCGCGGCTACCGGACCTCGGTGAATGGA
>JBDTAT010000578.1:0-12071 GCA_039924505.1 Bryobacteraceae bacterium | reverse complement strand
GCGCTTCCGGAAGTCGAGCTGGTCGCCGGCAATGTGGCGACGTTCGAGGGCGCGCGCGACCTGGCCGCGCTGGGCGTCGACGGCATCAAGGTTGGCATCGGGCCGGGTTCCATTTGCACGACGCGCGTGGTCAGCGGCGCGGGCGTTCCGCAGATTACGGCGATCAAGGAGTGCTCGCGCGCAACCAAGGGCAGCGGGGTGCCCTTAACTTCCGACGGCGGTATCAAGTTCTCCGGCGATGTGACCAAAGCTATCGCCGCGGGCGCCGACTGCGTAATGATCGGCAGCTTGCTCGCCGGCACGGAAGAAAGCCCGGGCGAGACGATTCTCTATCAGGGCCGCACGTTCAAAAGTTATCGCGGCATGGGATCGCTGGCGGCCATGTCGCAAGGCTCCTCCGACCGCTATTCGCAGGAATCGAGCGGCAAGCTGGTGCCGGAAGGCATCGAAGGGCGCGTGCCGTACAAGGGAATCCTGGCCGATCTCGTCTATCAACTTGTCGGCGGCTTGCGCGCCGGCATGGGCTACTGCGGTTGCGCGACGATTCCCGAATTGCAGGAGCGCGCGAAGTTCCTGCGCGTGACCTCGGCCGGCCTGCGCGAGAGCCACGTCCACGACGTGATCATCACGAAAGAAGCGCCGAATTACCGGCTGGAGTAGGTTCCACCGGACCACTTCCTTTACAGCGAGCAGCTCGGCTGGTTGCCGCGTGAGGATTCGAACGATCTGGCGTGGGGTGCAGGCCCACTGACTGGCCAGTCGAGTTTCTTTCCCGGTATGAACATAGCAGACGAAGTGGCTGTTCCGAACCGGGGCTTTTGCAAGTGACTGAGAGGAAATACAATTTAGATGATTTTCGCGCGTGACCGCTCCCTTGCGGTCGCGGCTCGGTAAGTCGGCCGGCTGATTCAGGGCGTGCTATCGATTCTCGGTTACGCGCGCGCGCAGTCGGCCGTCGGCCAATCGGACTCCGACCAGCGCGCCGGGCGGGGCCTGGGCGCTCGACTTCACGATTTGTCCGGCCTCGTTTTCGACGATGGCGTATCCGCGCTCGAGCACACGCAACGGGCTGAGTTGGCTCAAGTGCGCGGCCAACGGCGCCAAGCGCCCCGCGGCCCGGCTGAGCCGCCGTTCAATCGATTGCCGCAGAGCGCCGCCGGAGCGTTCGAGGCGCCGCCGCAACTGTGCGAACCGGAGCCGCACATCGTGCCGCCGGACAATTGCATCCAGCTCCGCGAGGCGCCGGCGTTTCGCGTCGAACGTCACGCGGAAGCGGTCGCGCAAGCGGTAGTCCACATCGTCAACGCGCTGCATCCGGCGCCCAATTGCGCGGTACAACACCGACGTGGCGCGCTCGATTCCGAGCTCGTGCAACTGGCGCGCGGCTTGCGCCAAGCGAAAGCGCGTCACGCGGCCCAGAGAATTTTCCGCGCCGGCAATCCGGTCGAGCAGTTCCTGCCGGGTGCAGACAACCACTTCGGCGGCGGCCGACGGCGTGGGCGCGCGCAGGTCCGCGACGAAATCGGCGATGGTGAAATCGGTCTCATGCCCCACCGCCGAGATCACCGGGACGCGCGAGCCGGCAATGGCGCGCGCTACCGCCTCCTCATTGAACGTCCAAAGGTCTTCGAGCGAGCCGCCGCCGCGCGCGACAATCACCACCTCCGCCCAGCCGGACTCGCTAAAATATTCGAGTCCGCGGCAGACCTGGTCGATGGATCCGGCGCCCTGCACCAGCGCGGGATAGAGTTGGAGATGAAGGCCGGGGAAGCGGCGCTCCAGCACGTGTAAAATGTCGCGGATCACCGCGCCCGAGGGCGACGTCACCACGCCGATGCGGCGCGGAAATTTCGGAAGCGGCCGTTTGCGGGCAGCGTCGAACAGGCCTTCGGCGGAGAGTTTCTTTTTCAATTGGTCGAAGGCGAGCTGGAGCGCGCCATGGCCCCGCGGCTCCAGACCCTCGACCAGCAACTGGTATTCGCCGCGCATCTCGTACACGTCGATGCGCCCGCGCGCCAGCACGGCGACGCCATCCTGGGGCTTGAATTTCAGAAAACGGGCGGTGTTGCGGAAGCAGGCGCACTTCAACTGCGAATCTTCGTCTTTTAGGGTAAAGTAGTAGTGACCGCTGGAGGCTTGCCGGCAACCGGAAATCTCACCCGCGACCCAGATGTCGTTGAACGCGCCCACCAGCATCCCGCGAATTAAGGCGTTCAACTCGCCGACCTTGAATAGCCGGCGCTCGGGTTCCCATTGAAGTTCGATTTGTTCCATTGCGGAAGGGCCGCAGATTGGATATTCTATCTGCTTGCCCAATTGCGCGGTCCACGTCGCCACCGCCTAAGTAATTGTACCTATCCCTGGAGGCTTGATGAGTCCGAAAGAAACACTTGAATTCGCAAAACAAAAGGAAATCCGTCAGTTCGACCTGCGGTTCACCGACTTGCCGGGACTGTCCCAGCACGTTTCCTATCCTATCAGCCAGCTTGAAGAAGAAGCTTTCGAAGCCGGGTTCGGCATGGACGGATCCAGTATCCGCGGCTGGGCCGCGATCAACGAAAGCGACATGCTGCTGATCCCCGACCCCAAGACCGCGTTCATCGATCCGTTCATGGAGACGAAGACGCTGGTCATGACCTGCGACGTGATCGACCCGATTACGCGGCAGCACTATGAGCGCGATCCGCGCTGGATCGCCAAGAAAGCCGAGTTGTACCTGAAGAATTCCAACGTCGCGGACACGGCTTATTTCGGCGCCGAGGCGGAGTTCTTCATTTTCGACAACATCCGTTTCGATCAGAACCAGCACTCCGGGTTCTATTTCATCGACGCCGAGGAAGGCCGCTGGAATTCCGGACGAGAGACGAATAACCTAGGCTACCGGCCGCGTTACAAGGAAGGCTACTTCCCCGTGCCGCCGACCGACCACTACCAGGACCTGCGGGCGGAGATGGTGGAGACGATGATCGAATGCGGGCTCGATATCGAGTGCCACCATCACGAAGTCGCCACGGGCGGCCAGTGCGAAATCGATCAGCGGTTCCACACGCTGGTGAAATCGGCGGACAACATGATGCTGTACAAGTACATCATCCGCAACGTGGCCTACCAGTACGGCAAGACGGTGACGTTCATGCCCAAGCCGCTGTTCGGCGACAACGGCAGCGGAATGCACACCCACCAGAGCCTGTGGAAGGGCAAGAGCCCGCTGTTCGCCGGCGATATGTATGCCGGACTCAGCCAAATGGCTTTGTGGTATGCAGGCGGGTTGCTGAAACACGCGCGCGCGCTTTCGGCGATCATCGCTCCGACTACTAACAGCTACAAGCGCCTGGTGCCGGGCTACGAAGCGCCGGTGAACCTGGCATATTCGCGGCGCAACCGGTCGGCCGCGGTCCGCATTCCGATGTACTCGGCCAGTCCGAAGGCGAAGCGCCTGGAGTTCCGTCCGCCTGATCCGTTGTGCAATCCGTATCTGTCGTTTGCCGCGATGATGATGGCCGGCCTAGATGGCGTCCTGAATAAAATCGATCCGGGCGAGCCGCTCGACAAGGACATCTACGACCTGTCGCCGGAAGAGATGAAGAACGTTCCTTCGATGCCGGGTTCGCTCGAAGAAGCGCTGAGCTGCCTTGAAGACGACCACGCGTTTCTGTTGAAGGGCGACGTGTTCACCGAGGAACTGATCGAGACGTTCATCAGCTACAAGCGGAAGAGCGAAGCGGACGCCATCCGGTTGCGGCCGCATCCGTACGAATTCGCGCTGTATTACGACATTTAGGTCTCCGACTTGTCCGGACCGCTCCCTGCGGTCGCGGCTCGGAAGGCGGGGCGCGTTGGCGAGCGGCGGTTGGTTTTTGAGGTGGACGGCGGCTTCCGGCTGCCGTCCTTTTTTTTTCAGCGGGCCGGGGCGGCAGAAGCGCGGAACGGGAAACCTTGCGTTGCGAGCGACTCCAGGAGTTGTTGATGCACGCCCTGGTCAAGCAGGTAATAGAGATTACCGTCCTCCTCGCGTGTAACAGCCAAATTCTTCGCGGCCAATAGCAGACACAATTGCTGTTCGCCCGGCGTCAGCGCGCCGGCGTCGGCGCGCGCCATCCCGCGCGCGGTGGGAACGAGTTTGCGGAGGAAATCGCGGACGAAGATCTGATCGTCCAGGCTGTCGAGGGCGGCGGCGGCGGTGCACCAGCGTTCGCTCTCACTTCCGAAAAAGTGCGGCCCGGAGGAATAGGCGAGCAGAAACACCACGATGTCGATGAAGGCGGCCAGAGCGAAGGCGAACACATGGCGGCCGGTGGGCGCTGTGAACAACTCCTGGAACGCAATCAGCAGATCCTCCTGGCCGGTGGCCGGACGATCGACGAACTCGGCGTAGTTGGGAAGCGCGGGCCGTTCGAGGCGCGCGTTGTGGAGAGACTGTTCGATGTCGCTCCACGGGATCGCGTCGTAGGCCCGATGAAACTCCTGAAGCTGCGTTTCGGTGGGGTCGAGCGGCTTCAGCCGGCCGCGAAAATCCGTCAGCGAAATCCGCGCCTGCTGAAGACGGTTTAGCGATTGGCGGGCGATGTTGGCGTAGCGGTCGAAGGCGCTGTAGCGGACACCAACGCCAGAGCCCTCGCGATAGCCGCGTGAATACGTTTGCGCCTCGCGGGCGACGGCCGCGCGAACCTGGTTCAGGTACGGGTCTGCATCTTCGGCGCGCGCGATAAAGCCGTGCTCTTTTTCGGCGGCGGTCATCTCATCGAGCGCCAGCACGTGTTTCTGTTGTTCGGCAATGGCGGATCCGACGATCTCTTCGGCTTTGGCGGATGCCGCGGTCAGCGTGTCGTAGAGCTTGCGCTCAATGGCGAGCGGCCGCTCGCGTTGGGAGAACCACGTAAACAGGCTGACATAGGAAAAGCCGATGGAGACGGCGGCGGTAATGACGTACACCGCGATCAGCAGCGCGCGGCGTGTGCGCGTAAAGCCGATGAGCCACGCCACCAGCACCAGCGCCGCCTGAACGCCAAGCGATGCGACGAGAGAGAACCACGTCGAAAGATACAGCGCCATCCCTTGCTCGGTGGTGTACCACGAGACGATGGAGAGCAGGCAACTGGCGCCAACCAGGCCAATGACAATCGGCCGGGTGACACTTTGGCGGTTCGATGAGACGGCGAACGGCACGGCGGGGATCGACACCTCCGTTATAAGAGAACGCTCGACGCAGAAAAAGGTTCCGCGAATTTGCACACCGCTGGCTTTAGGATCCGTCGAAAAACGAATTGCGGCACGGAGAGGCTCTTTATTCCGTGAGGATGCGCACCGCATCTTTCGCGCTCGGGCGCACGGAGGCGAGCGTTGCTTCGACGGCGGCGCTCGGTGGGGCCGCATGGGCGGTTGCGCCACCGGCCGGAGGGTAATTTCGCGAAACGAAGCCAGTGCAGGGTTCGGCCGGAGACTCGGGAGTAACCCGCAATGCGGGCTTTTGCGGAACGAAGCCAATGTTGGGGGTGCGGCCGTGTTTTTTGCGGAAGGCCTGAGTCTGTTGGAGTTCCTTGAGAGCGCGGCGCCAGGCTCGCTCGGCCGCAGCGACATAGCGGTGCATTTTAGCGTAGGCTCCGGCGGCCGCACCGGTGAGCAGATAGGGATTGACGTCGTCGATGATGTTGGCCAGGAATACGGCTTCGCCGGAGCGGGCGCGGAGCAGGCGCCACCAGCTTACGGCCAGCTCGAAGGCCAGCATGTCTTCGGCGAGGCCGACGGGGGAGAATTCGTCCGACAGGTCGGCGCGGAGTTGTTCGAAGGCCTCGGGGTCCTCGCTGCGGAGAACGATTTCCTTGCTGGTGAGGCCGTGTTTGAAGGCGTTGTTTTTGGAGGCGGCAATGCCCGCTTCGGTTTTGGGGCCGGTGGAGAGTTGCGCGTTGGCGCGGTTGGCATCGAGTTGTGCGGTTGAGGTCATAGGGAGTTCCTTTTCGATCTAATTCATAGCATGAGGAAGGCGGATTCCGAACTATGGAATTGTCGAAACTGGGTTATTGACGTTTATTTTGATGGGATTAATAAATATGAAGAGGTGGTGATTCATTTACCGGCGCCGCTCCGACCATGGATACGATCCCGAAGAGATCGACGAAACCAAGGGCCGGTTCTCCAGATGCGACGACGCAGTTTCGGCAACAGATGTTGGCAGACTACGTCATGGTTTATCAACGCGGCATCGTTTACCTCCTCTATCGCTCCCGGAAGTCTGGCGACGCTCGCTGGAGTAAATCTGGCGGACGCGATATACGGCAGTACGGCGCTGTTCGACGATGCCGCCGGGGCGTTTTCCACGAGCACGGATTCCGGCGTAAGCGTTCTTGCCGACGGCATCAAAGCGCCGCTGATCTACGTGTCCCCGATACAAATCAACTTTCAGGCACCTGGGAAATCTCTGTGCAACCGTCTCCAGTCAACGTTCAGGCGTTCCGCGGCGCGGCCGCGAGTTATTCCGAACCCGTGGTTCTTTCCATCGCCGCGCCGACCGCGTTCCTGAACTATTCTAGGCTTCGCGCTGGTGACTAATTGCGGCGGTAGCGTTCCCGCGTCTGGTTCGACATGCGTCATCTGGGGAAATGGATTCGGTCCGAAGAGCACACCTCAACGCGACGGCACACCAGCCGACGCGACGTCTCCGCAGGTGCGCTGGAAGTTCCTGGAAGTCCCGCCAGTTGCCAGCTTATGATCGGAGGCCCACCAGCAACGGTCATCTACTGTGGCGCCGCCCCACCGGAGATTATCGATCAGTTGAATTTCGTGCATCCGTCTGGCATAACCGTTGGTTCCGCGTTCTTAACTGCCACGCTCACGATCAATGGCGTTACAGGACATTTCAACCTGCCGAACCCGTTTGGGTAAATGGTTGAGTCCTTCGGCTACTGACAGCAGCGCCGGAATTAGTGCATCCTATAGATATGAAGCTAATACTAGCAATTGGAACTATGGCCGTTTTTGGTACGGCGGGAATCTACGCGCAAGACACGGGCGCGAAGCAGGATATCAAGAACGCCGGAAGCGAAAGCAAGGATGCCGCCAAGGATACGGGCAAAGCCGTCGAGAAGGGCGCCAAGAAGACTGGCCATGAGGTGAAGAAAGGCGCCAAGAAGACTGGCCACGAGGTGAAGAAGGGTACGCACAAAGCCGCTGAAAAAGTAGAGGAAAAGACGCAGTAGAATTGCCGGCGCGCCGTGGCCCGGGCGGGCGTGTATCACCTGCTATCGTAACTATCTGTGAACTCGCGAATATTGGCGGCGATTGCCATGGCTGGGGTTTGCTTCGCGGCGGAGTTGGCTGCTCCGCCGGCGACGCCGAAAAAACCAGTGGCCGATGAGTATTTCGGAGTGAAGGTTCCGGACGACTTCCGATGGCTCGAAAATTTTGACGATCCGGCGGTAAAGGCGTGGAGCGCGGCGGAAAACCGGCGTTCGCGCGGATTCCTGGATGCGTTACCCGCACGTCCGGCGATTCTGGCGCGCCTAAACGAACTTTACGGCGACGCCCCACAACGCTACGTGAGTCTGATCTTTCGTGGCGACCGTTTGTTTGCGTTGAAGCGTCAGCCGCCCAAGGAGCAGGCGTTGCTGGTGACGCTGAATGCGTCGGGCGATCCAGGCTCGGAGCGTGTGGTGGTGGATCCCAACACGCTCGATCCCCAGGGCGCCACTTCCATCGATTTCCACGCGCCGTCGCTCGACGGAAAATATGCCGCGGTATCGTTGTCGCGCAACGGGAGCGAGGACGGAACGGTGCGTGTGTTCGACACCGCTACTGGACGCGAGTTATCCGACACCATACCGCGAGTAAATGGAGGAACGGCAGGCGGCAGCGTGACGTGGAACGCCGACGGGAGCGGGTTCTACTACACGCGTTATCCCCGGCCCGGCGAGCGGCCGCCGGTGGATCTGGATTTCTACCAGCAGGTATATTTTCATCGTCTGGGAACGCCGGTCGCGAGCGATCAGTACGCCAGGGGTAAGGATCTGCCGCGGATCGCCGAGATCGCTCTGGCTACGTCGGACGACGGGAAGTACGTACTGGCGACGGTCGCCAATGGGGACGGCGGCGAGTACCTGCACTACGTGCTGCTGCCGGGCGGGCGATGGAAACAGGTGACGCGGCTTTCCGACCGCATCATCGGTGCGGCGTTCGGGGAGGACGATGCGATCTATCTGCTTTCGCGATTGAACGCGCCGCTCGGGAAAATTCTACGCGCGGAAGCGCCGGACTTCGACATTGCGCGGGCGCGCGTGGCCGTGCCGCCGGGCCGCGCGTCTATTGTCGATTTTGTTGCCACGAGCAAGGGTATTTACGTCAGTACGATTGCCGGAGGACCATCGGAGTTACGCATCTTCTTAGGAACTCGCGCACAACGGAACGCGGCGGCTGCTGTTTTCGAGTCCCGAGAGAGGACGCCGCCGCGTCCTGTGCGCTTCGAGCCGCCGCGACTGATGGGGCAGTCGATCCCAATTCAGCCAGTATCGGCCGTAGGTCAACTGCTGCGGGCAGCGGGCGGCGCCCTGTTGTTCGAAAATGAGACGTACTTGGAACCGCCTGCCTGGTATCGCTATGACGCGGGTGAGGTAACGCGAACGGCTCTCCATTATGACTCCAAAGTGGATTTCAGCGATTGCGAAGTGTTGCGGCGGTTTGCGGTTTCCAAAGACGGCACGCGGGTGCCGTTGAATATTTTGCGGAAGAAGGGGACGAAGCTGGACGGGGCCAATCCGGTGCTGCTTTACGGCTACGGCGGATATGGCATCAGTCTGACGCCGCATTTTGAAGCGCGAAACCGCTTGTGGCTGGATCACGGCGGAATTTATGTGGTGGCGAACGTGCGCGGCGGCAGCGAGTACGGTGAGCCGTGGCATGAGCAAGGGCGGCTGACCAGGAAGCAAAACGTCTTCGACGACTTTATCGCCAGCGCCGAGTATTTGATCAAGATGAAATACACCAATCCGGCGAAGCTGGCGATTGAGGGCGCGAGCAACGGCGGTCTTTTGATGGGCGCTGCCCTGACGGAGCGGCCGGATCTGTTCCGGGCGGTTGTGGCGCATGTGGGAATTTACGACATGCTGCGCGTCGAACTGTCGCCAAATGGCGCGTTCAACGTGACCGAGTTCGGGACCGTGAAGGAACCCGATGAGTTCAAGGCGCTCCATGCATACTCGCCGTATCACCATGTGAAAGATGGGACCGAGTATCCGGCGGTGTTGTTCCTGACCGGCGAGCGCGACAAGCGCGTGGATCCGATGCAATCGCGCAAGATGACGGCGCGGCTGCAAGCAGCCGGCCCGGCGAAGGGGCCGATTCTGTTGCGGACCAGTTCGAATTCCGGGCATGGGTTTGGAACTGCGCTGAGCGAGCGGATAGAACAGGATGCGGACGTGTTTGCGTTTCTGTTCCAAGAATTGGGAATGCGGTGAGCGGAGGCGCATGGCCAAAATTCTGATGGTGGCTTCGGAGGCCGCGCCGTTTGTGAAGACGGGTGGCCTCGCGGATGTGGTGGGTGCGCTGGCTCCGGCGCTGGCGGCGTCTGGCGAAGAGGTGGCCGTCGTTTTGCCGAAATATCGCGCGATACGGCTCGACCGCGCAGAGCGTGTGTTCCACGAAATGCCTATCTGGCTGGGCGCGAGTCTCTATAACGTGGCGATTGACGAGTTGCAGAGCGAGGGCGTGCGGTTCTATTTCGTCGATTGTCCGGCATTGTACGACCGGGCGGGCATCTACAACGAAAAGAACCTCGATTATCCCGACAACCCGGTGCGGTTCGCGGTGTTGTGCCGCGCGGCGTTGGGAATTGTGCGACATTTATTCCGGCCGCGGATCCTTCACGCCCACGATTGGCCGGCGGCCCTGGTGGCGCCATATGCGCGGCATTTGCTGGCGGGCGACCCCACGTTTTTGGGCATCAAACTGCTTCTGACCATCCACAATATGGGATACCAGGGGATTTTTCCGCGCGCCGCGTTGGCCGAACTTGGGTTTGACGATAGCGTGCTATCTCCCGGCGGGATGGAGTTTTTCGGGCAGATCAATTTTTTGAAGGCCGGAATCGTGTGGAGCGACGCCATTAATACGGTCAGTCCGACCTACGCCCGCGAAATTCAGACGCCGGAATTCGGCTTTGGACTGGACGGCCTGCTGCGGGATCGCGCCGCCGCGCTGAGCGGCATTTTAAACGGCGCCCACTATGCGGAGTGGAATCCGGAACACGACCCTCAACTATCGCACCGGTATTCGGCGGACGATCTAACGGGGAAGCTCTCCTCCAAGCTCGCTTTGCTCGCGGAATTCGGGTTGTCCGCCGATACCGGCAACCGGCCGCTGCTCGGGATTGTCTCGCGGATGGCGGATCAGAAGGGCTTTGACTTGATTGCTGCAATTGAATCGGAGCTGATGGCGGAGAACGTCGCGCTGGTGGTGCTGGGGTCGGGGGATCCGCGCTACGAAACCATGTTCCGGGAACTGGCGCGATCCTATCCGGACCGGGCCGGGGTGCGGATCGGCTACGATGAGGCTCTGGCGCACCGGATTGAGGCCGGGGCGGACATATTTCTGATGCCCAGCCGGTATGAGCCGTGCGGATTGAACCAGATGTACAGCCTCCGGTACGGGACTCCGCCGGTGGTGCGCGCAACGGGCGGGTTGAATGATACGATTGAAGACAGCACGGGATTCAAGTTTGCGGAATACTCCGGAAGGGCGTTGCTGCGCGCGATTCGCGAAGCCCTGAATGAATACCGGAGTCCGGACCGGTGGCAGGCGAGGATGCGCCGCGGCATGCGGAAGAATTTTCCCTGGAAAGTAGCGGCGTCACAGTATGCGGCTCTCTACGGGCGGCTGGCAGAGGGCAGCGCGGACTTGCATCCTTAACGCCGTTTCAAACATCTGATTGACTGGAGCGAAAAGCACGAATTATGGCAGGCCAAGACACAGCTACTTTTACCGACACGGCGTTCGATGAGGACGTTCTTAAGTCGGACAAACTGGTGATGGTGGATTTTTGGGCCGAATGGTGCGGCCCATGCCGGATGATGACGCCTACCGTGGACGCCATTGCCTCCGAGTATAAGGGGCGCGTCAAAGTCGGAAAGCTCAATGTGGATGAGAACAATGGCGTAGCGGCGCGCTACAACATCCGCGGCATCCCGTCGCTCCTGTTGTTTAAGGACGGCAAAGTGGTGGACCAGAAAGTGGGCGCCACGGGGAAGAACGATTTGACGAAGTGGCTAGAATCGCACCTGACGCCAGCCTAAAGGCGGCTGGGCGTTGGACAGCAATCTACCGGACACGCGTGGCATTCGGCGCCGTTCACGCGCTCCTCAATCAGTTCCCGAATCATCGCGATGAGTTCCGGGTGGGTGCCCGCGGTGGCGGCGCGAACCATGTTCACGCCGAGTTCCTGTGCGAGCGATTGCGCCTCGGTGTCGAGATCGTATTTCACTTCCATGTGATCGGACAGGAATCCAATAGGAACCACGACGACGTCGCGTGGGTCGCCGCTATTGGCGCGTAGATCGCGCAGCCCATCTCCGATATCGGGGACTAACCACGGCTGGGCTGGCGGACCGCTCCGGCTCTGGTAGACCAAACGCCAATGAGAACGGCCGAGCGCGGCGGCGACGCGTGAGCAGGCCTCTTCAAGTTGCTCCACATATGGACTGGTCTGGGCCATGGCGAGCGGAATGCTGTGCGCGGTGAAGAGAAGTTCCGCAGCCGTCCGGCGCTCCAGTGGGATTTGATCGAAGGCCACGGCGGCGCGGTCCGATACAGCGGCGAGAAACCTGGGGTGATTGTAAAAGCCGCGAAGCTTCTCGACTATAGGTGCGCCGGGGCCGGCGGCGGCGCGTGCGCGGTCGATATCGGCGAGATACTGGCGGCACCCCGAGTACGACCCGAAAGCGGATGTCACGAACGCCAGGGCGCGGCGGATGCCGTCCGACTCCATTTGGCGCAGCGTGTCTGTAAGAAACGGATGCCAGTTTCGATTGCCCCAATAAACCGGTAGACGCGGTCCGTGGATGGCCAATTCGGCTTCGACAGCGGCGCGA
>JBDTAT010000577.1:0-2796 GCA_039924505.1 Bryobacteraceae bacterium | reverse complement strand
GGGAAATAACCTATCCATTTTCCGAGAAGCGTTTCCGAGCCACGACCGTGAGGGAGTGGTTGGTCGGGCTATTTCGCAAGGGGCACTAAGGAACTCGCCCAAATCGAAATCCGGCGCGAAACAGTTCCCGGTTGGCACGATCGTTCGCGCAGCACTTTTTGCGCTACTGATCTGCCCGGCCCCGTTGTTTCCGCAGGCGACCGCCGTCGTCGAGATTTCCGGCGTGGTCACCGATCCGGCCGGCTCGTCGGTTCCCGGCGCCGAAGTAAAAGCCGTTCAAACCGCCACCGGATTGGTGCGCACCGCTACGACGGAGGCGAACGGAAGTTATGCGTTATCCAGCCTCCCCGTGGGGCCGTACCGGTTGGAGGTTTCTAAAGCCGGCTTCAAATCCTATGTCCAGCAAGGCATCGTGCTCCAGGTCAGCATGAATCCCGTGGTGAATGTCGCGTTGCAGGTTGGCACGCTGACCCAGGAGGTCGACGTCAGCGCCAACGCCGCCATGGTGGAAACTCAAACCACCGGCGTTTCGCAGGTCATCGACCAGCGCCGCGTGGTGGACCTGCCGCTGAACGGACGCCAGCCAACCGAATTGATTCTGCTCTCGGGCGCGGCAGTCGCGGCGCCCCCCAGCGATGTCGCCAGCAGCAAGAACTATCCGAGTTCCACAACCATATCTGTCGCCGGCGGCCAGGCGAATGGCACCTATTATCTAATGGACGGCGGCGACCATATCGATTGGTTCGGCACTATTAACCTTCCGCTTCCCTTCCCCGATGCCTTGCAGGAGTTTAGCGTCGAAACCAGCACGGTGCCGGCGAGTTTCGGTGTGCGGGGCGGCGCGGTGGTGAACGCCGTCACCAAGTCCGGCACAAACGAATTGCACGGCGACTTGTTTGAATTTCTCCGCAATGGCGACACCAACGCGCGCAACTTTTTCGCCGCTGTGGCCGATCCGCTGAAACGGAATCAGTTCGGTGGCGTGGTTGGCGGCCCCATCGTGCGGAACAAACTATTCTTTTTCGCCGGCTATCAGGGCACGCGCATCAGCACTGCGCCGCCCACCAGAACCGTCTTCCTGCCCACTTCCGATGTGTTGGCCGGCAATTTCAGCACGCTTGAATCGAGCGCCTGCGGCAAACCCCGCACCTTGACCGATCCCGCCACTGGCGCGCCTTTTCCCGGTAATTTCATTCCACCGTCCCGCTTCAACGCGCAGTCGCTGGCGCTGCTCAAATATCTCCCAACCACGGCGGATGCCTGCGGGAAACTGCTGATGGCGATTCCCGATCCGCAACACGAGGACCAGGTGATCGGCCGTGTGGACTGGATCAAGAGCGAGCGCCACTCCATCTTCGGCCGTTACTTCATCGCCAATTACCGCGAGCCCGGCGTCTTCAATAACAATCTCCTGCTCACGAACCGCGCCGGCTTGCTGGATCAGGCCCAATCGGTGGTTTTCGGCGATACGTTTACGCTCGGCGGCGGCGCCATCAATAGCATCCACGGCACGTTCACGCGCAAGCGGGTCACGCGCGGCCCTGCGCCCGGAGTGCCGCCCGCCTCCGCCATCGGCCTGCAAATCGCGGACTCCCCCGGCAATTTCCCGGACATCAACGTCAGCAGCCACTTCGAAACATTTTGCGGCACCTGCTCCCATGCCAACGTGAATAACAATACGTTTCAATTCGCCGACGACGTCAGTCTTATCCGCGGCCGCCATCAGTTCGGATTCGGAGTGGATTGGATCCAAAGCCGGCTGGACTTTCTCGTGACGACTCAACAGGACGGTTCCTACAGTTTCGACGGCTCCGTCACCAACGACCAGCTTGCCGATTTTCTGCTGGGGACGCCGGCCAATTTCGTTCAGGGAAATCCAACCCGCACCAACCCGGTCATGAATTATTTCGGGCTGTACGCGCAAGACCATTTCCGCGTCAACGCGCACATGACATGGATTGCCGGGGTGCGCTGGGAACCCTACTTTCCGGAGCATGACCTCGACGGCCGCGCGACGCATTTCGATCCGGCGGCATTTGCGGCTGGCCGCCAGACCCGCGTTTTTCAAAACGCCCCGCCCGGAATGTTCTTCCCCGGCGATTCCGGAATTCCGGATGCGGGAACTAATCGCCACTTGGCCAACTTCGCTCCCAGGGTAGGCCTCATCTGGGACCCCACCGGCGGCGGACGGATGACCGTCCGCGCCTCCTACGGCCTGTTTTACGATTTGCCCGATATGCAATATTTCGACCGCTTCGGTTTCGGTCCGCCCTGGGCCAGCACCATCACCATCACCAGCCCGGTTGGCGGATTTACAAATCCCTATCTGGGTTTTCCGGGCGGCAATCCGTTTCCTCAACCCTCGCCGCCCAAATCCGACGCATTCTTCCCGCCCGGCGGCCAATTTGCCACGCTCCCCATCGATCTGCGGCCCACCTACATGCAGCAATGGAACCTCACGGTGGAACGGCAAGTGGGAGCCGATTGGTTATTTTCCGCCAGCTATCTCGGAAACAAGTCCTCGCATCGCTGGGTCAACAGGCAGATTGATCCCGCGGTATACATCCCGAGCGTGTGCGGCGGGCGTCCCTGCTCGACCACTGGAAACACGACCGCCCGCAGGCTTCTCACCGCAATCAATCCCGCCGGGGGCGCTTTGATCAGCAGCCTGATCCAGGCCGACGATGGCGCCAACGCCGAATACAACGCTCTGAAGATCTCCGCTAATCACCGGCTGAGCGAAAATTTCAGCCTTCTGGTCAACTACACCTGGTCGCACTGCATCAGCGAAGGGGA
>JBDTAT010000576.1:0-2741 GCA_039924505.1 Bryobacteraceae bacterium | reverse complement strand
GGCGGTGAGCGCAACCGCTACGCTTTGGCGCGGATGCTGCTGCAACCTTCGAATTTTCTCCTGCTCGACGAGCCGACCAATCACCTCGATATGCGCGCCAAGGACGTTTTGCTGGAGTCGCTCGCGGCTTTTACCGGCACCGTGGTATTCGTCTCGCACGACCGCTATTTTCTTGACAAGCTCGCGACCCGCATTTTTGAAGTCGCCGATGGCGGCGTCCACGTGTTTCCCGGCAATTATGAGGATTATCTGTGGCGCAAGGCCGGAAACACGCCCTCCGGGACTGCGGAATTGGAAGCCGCACCCGCCCCTGCTCCGGCGGAAACCAAGCCGGACGTAAAAATCCGGCGCCATAATCCAATCAAGTTGAAGCAGATGCACGACCGCTGTAAACAACTGGAGGACGACGTCGGACGCACCGAGTTCTCTATCGCCGAGTGCGAGCGCGAACTTGGGACGTTCGTCAGCGTCGAGCGCACCCAGCAGGTCGCCGAAATGCTGGAGATCCGCCGCCGCGATCTCGACGCGCTAGTGAAAGAATGGGAAGAAATCTCCGCCACCTTGGAACACTCCGTCTGACCAGTGTGAACAAAAAATACAATGCCATCTCGCTCCATCGGAATCGGCTACCGAGCCGCGACCGCAGGGAGCGGTTGGCATGGTTATTTCCCGTCCCTTTACCTGTTATAGTAGGCAAAGAAAAGGCGAACTCCGTGACCGATCTACAGGAACAACTAGCCCTGCTGCGGCGGCGGATCGCCACCATCGAAGCCAAGTACGCCGGACCCTCCGTCGTTCCTCTGTACCCTGAAGTCGAGCCGCTCCCCGATGGCTCCGAAGTGGAAACACCGCTTGGCAAGCATTGGGAGATGGAGCGTCTCTACGCAAACCATCGCCGCCACGGCAGTATGGATATTTCCGCGCTCTCCGAATTGCCGGAAGATTTGCTCGACGCAATTTCAAACGGCGCCATCCCGTGCTCGCGGCCGGAGGAATGGGCTTTCCTTGATACCGAAACTACCGGACTCGCCGGCGGTTCCGGCACGTGCGCGTTTCTGGTTGGGGTGGGGCGCATCGCGCCCGATGGTTTTCGCGTGCGCCAGTTTTTCATGCGCGACTTCGGCGAGGAAGCGAGCCTGCTGGCCGCGCTGGCGGCGCACTTGCAACCGTTCCGCGTGCTGATTACCTATAACGGTAAAAGCTACGATCAGCCGTTGCTCGAAACTCGTTTTCGTATGGCGCGGTTTAAGCCGCCTTTTGCGCGCATGGAGCATCTGGACCTACTGTTCGGCGCCCGCCGTTTGTGGAAGCTGCGCTTCGAAAGCTGCCGCCTGGTGGAATTGGAGAATCGAATTCTAGGCGTGGAGCGCGATGGCGACGTGCCCGGAGCGCTGATTCCCGCTATCTACTTCGAGTATCTGCGCGCGCGCCGCGTGTCGCATCTGCTGCCGGTGTTCTATCACAACGCGATGGATATTTTGTCGTTGGCCTGCCTCACCGGCATCGTACCGTACGCCTTTCGCGAAGACGCCTTTCGCGGTGGCAATGGCCCGCGCGTGCGCCATGGCGCCGAAATGGTCGGCCTCGCGCGCTGGTATCGCCAGGCGGAGCGCTTTGAAACCGCGCTCGATTTGTTCCGCCGCGCCGTCGATCGCGGTTTGCCGGACGATCTGCTGTTCCGCACGCTGTTCGACATCGCATTGCTCGAAAAGAAAATAGGCCGCCAGGATGCCGCCATCGCCGTGTGGACAGATCTCTCCGCATCGCGAAATCCGTTTCGCGCTCCGGCCTACGAGGAGTTGGCGAAACACTACGAGCATCATGAGCGCAATGCCGCCATGGCGCTCGAGATGACGCGCGCCGGCTTGGCGATCGAGGATTCCGCCGCATTGCGCAAGCGCGAAGCGCGGTTAACGCGCCGCATCGCCGGAAGACGCGTTTCGCGCGCGGTCTTGAGGCTGCTCTAAGTGGCGGAACCGTCGCGCCAGTCGGCCGTCCGCTTCATCGTCTTCCTCGGCGTCGTCAGCCTGCTCGCCGACATGACCTATGAAGGCGCCCGCGGAATTCTGGGCCCGTTTTTCCTGAGTCTCGGCGCCGGCGCGGCGGTGGTGGGCGCGGTCTCGGGCGCGGGAGAGTTGGCCGGCTACACGCTCCGTCTCTTCTCCGGCTATCTTGCCGACCGCACCAAGAGCTATTGGCCGCTGACGATTTTGGGCTATGTCGTGAATCTGATCTCGGTGCCGCTGCTGGCGCTCGCTGGAAGTTGGCCCGTCGCGGCGGTTCTAGTAGTGGCCGAGCGCACCGGCAAGTCGATTCGCAAACCCGCGCGCGACGTGATGCTCTCCCAGGCGGCGGCCCAAGTGGGGCGCGGATGGGGTTTCGGTTTGCATGCGTCCATGGATCAAACCGGCGCCGTGCTGGGGCCGCTGCTGGTGGCCGCCGTATTCGCGCGCACCGGCCGGTATCCCATTACGTTCGCGATTCTGGCCGTGCCGGCGTTGCTCGCGATTGTCGCCATGCTGGCGGCTCGTGCGGCGTATCCGCATCCGCAGGTGTTCGAAAAACGCATCGCAGCCGGCCGGAAATTCCCGCGCCGGTTTTGGATCTACGTGGCCGCCGCTGGAATGCTCGCCGCCGGCTACGTCGATTTTCCGTTGGTGGCCTATCATCTGGAAAAGAGCGCCATCGCGTCGGCCGTGTGGAGTCCGCTGCTCTACGCGGTGGCGATGGCGGTGAATGGC
>JBDTAT010000575.1:0-3018 GCA_039924505.1 Bryobacteraceae bacterium | reverse complement strand
CTTACAGAGACAGCCGGCATTTGCATCAAATATTCGGGAGCAGGTCGAAGTACTCGTCGTCTTCGTTTGTCCCACCCTCACCCTGCCCGAGCTGCTTCTCGGATTCAACGAATTCGATTCGTTCAATCCACTTGACCATCTTGTAGCCAAGCTGGTTTTCCACTCGCAGCCGCAAGGGAGCTCCATACACCTCGGTGAGCGGCTTTCCGTTCATCTCGAAGGCGAGGAGGCATTCCGGCTTCAGCACATTCTCAAGACTCTGGGTATCGTAAAAAGTGCCGCCATAAAGGCCTTCGCCGAAAGAAAAGAAAGCGACGGTCTTCGCTGCCGGCCTGGGCTTCACCAAATCGATAATCGCTTTCATCGGCACGCCGCTCCACTCCGCGATCCCCGACCAACCCTGAATGCAGTGATGCATGGTAATGTCGGCGATCTTGCCGAGATTGGCGATGTCGGCAAGAGAAAGCTCGACTGGCTTTTCAACCAGACCACCCACTTTCAGCTTGTAATCCCGGAAGCCGTCGTGTGCTAACAGTTTCCAATCACTTCGCTCGGCATTTTGCCGTTCGGCCAAAAATGCGGTGAGATCTGCTCTCTTGTGTAACGGTTACTCGGAAGCAAACGATTTAGCGTAAGCAGGCGTATTGGTTGAGATACAGCCTTCTGCATGTGTTGCAACGTGCGCGGAATCGTCCATGAGGTGTAGTGGGCAGCGATCCAGGAAACAAGCACCACTGCGATGCCAACAAATCCCAAAATCATGCCTGACGGGCTATGATCGTCCGTCCTCAGGACGATGTGATTCATATTCCTCACAAAACCGGTCATGAACACCAGTGTGATATGGACTACCAGGAACGCCACATAACTGAGTAACAGCAGAAAGTGGATGGACCGCGCTCCCTGCCTTCCGCCAAACGGCCTGGCAAATGTCGGGAAGCGATTCTCGAAGGCTGGAGACATGGCCGCGCCGGTTAATATCGAAAGCGGGCCGCAGACGAGCACGATGGCGAAGTACGCCAATTGCTGAAGCGCATTATATCCATAGAAGCCGTTTGGTTCCGGCGGCAGATGAACATTGGCATATAGCACGAAAGTGTTCCACGCTTGCGTCAGGACGATCCAGGAGGTGGGTACAATCCGCCGCCACTGGTCGGTTGCAAACAGCAATGTGACGAAGATCAGGCCCGTGATCACGAACCCGTATACGTCGATGAAGTGCCAGCTTCGCGCCACTCCCACGGTGTGCCGGTAACCCGGCAGTGCAACTATCGGCGAACTATAACGCGCATCGTCCTTTGCCGTCCACACCCGGTCTGTCGGAACCGTCAACGGCGTGAATCGAATCCACTCGGTGCCCGGCGTGCAGTCGTTATTAAAGTACAGTCCCGGATGGTCCATCAGAATGGAGAGCCCACTGCGCACCAATATCATCAAGAAGAAAAAATTGAAAAAGTGAGCGCGCACCGGATCCATAGTGGGAAACCATGTGGTCCGGAAGATGCCGCTTCATGAATTGGAGATACCGGCGGAATATACGGCAAGCCGAAAAACGCGGCTTCTCCCTACGCGAATAGGAACGGCAGAAGTACGAGGGTGCCGGCGGCAATCAGAATCGAGGGCCGGATCCATATTCGAAAACGACGATCAGGCGGATAATGAACGGCGCGATGCGCCGCGTCGAAGGAGATCAGATGCTTACCAGTAACACTGTTGCTAGATCGAACATCGTCGTTGCCGCGTCGGCACGTTGATGCCAGACTGGTTCATGCTGGCCGCAGGCTTTTTGGTTTAGGATCGCGGTCACATCCTGACACTCCTCGAGACTTTTCGGTATCTCTCGATAGTATTGCCCAGCGGCGTCCTCCATTTTCTCATCCCTGCCGACAATAATCATCGCGAACGCTCACACGGCTTCCCGTCCAGCCTGAGATTTCGGTTCTCAGCCGATATCCCACCCCAAGTTCCGTTTCCACTCGGAGGCGCAGCGGCGCTCCATATTCAACCGGCAATGGAGCGCCATTCATGGAGAGAGCGAGAAGACACTCTGGTTTGAAGACGTTGAACAGGCTCTGTGTATCGTAGTGGAGATCGCCGTAGAGCGAGCCGCCGAACGAATGGAAAGCGACAACCCTGGCGGACGGCAGGGGCCTGACGTGTTCGATGAGCTCGCGCACGGAGACACCGCCCCATTGCGCGATGCGGGACCAGCGCCCTTCAGCTTCGCTTGTTTGGTGTGGCTGCGGATGCAATAAAGACACTGGGTCACGCGGGCCGCGGCGACGGCGATGAGTTGTTTGGCTTTTTGCGGGTAAGGCAGCATCGGCAAAGACTTGGTGACTTAACGCCGGGAAGGCGGCCAGGGTTTCCGGCGCCAGGTCCCTGCGCTTTTGCGATATCTCTTTTGTGCCTACAGGATAAACGGGTTGTTCCGCGAAAGCTCCTTGATTGAGCTAATTCTATGCGCCTCCGGAGAGTGCGGCGCGGAGCATCGAAAATCGGCGTGGACAACGCCGGCGGGAGAGCGGGCATTAGAATCTTTTACTTCTTAACGACCCGCCCCAGCATCTGCTCAACTCGTCTCACTGCGCCTCCAATCTCGCCCGTCCGCTTGCCATTGTCATCCAGTCTCATCATCGTCAGGACACGCTCGTTCCTTTTTCTGGCCTCGAAATGGCATTCCTTCGCCAAGTCCATGAGTTGATCCCATGTCCCTTCAATCAGAGTGCCAAATGCCGTCATCTGGTAATCGAGGCCGCTCCCCTCGATGATCCTGACGAGGTCTGCGATGTCACCGCTGATCGAACTTCCCTGGCCGCGCGGAATGATCGTGAGTTCCAATACCATTGCCTTCCTCCTTGCACTTGGGTTTCCTCCCGGTTAGTAATCTTCAAACTCATTATACGTTGAGTTGAACCTCAGCCGGCAGCTTTGAGTCTAAGGGTTTGCTAAACAATATTATGTACAATTGCGGGCTCCTGGCTCATGCGTTCCGAGGGAGCAGCGTATAGTTCCAGT
>JBDTAT010000574.1:0-3908 GCA_039924505.1 Bryobacteraceae bacterium | reverse complement strand
GGTGAAGATTTGAGCTACGTGCTTTACGGCAGCGGCGGCTGCTCGCTCTATGCGGCGGACAAACTTCGCGCGCTTGGCTCAGTGGACGAAATTTACGAACCGGCGTACGTCGAGGATCTCGACCTCGGATATCGCGGCTGGCAGCGTGGGTGGCCGACCGTGTTTGCCGCGGGGGCGCGGGTCTTGCACGCGCACCGCGCCACCACGTCGCGCTACTACACGGAAGCCGAACTGGAGCGCGTGCTGGAAGTAAACTATCTGCGGTTCCTCGCCCGCGCGATTGCGTCGCCGCGTCTGTTCCGCAGGTTGTGGCGGGCGGCCGTCTGGCGCTTGAACGCGCTCTGCGCGGGTGAGCCGCGAAGAATCGATGCGCTCGCCGAGGCGCGCCACGCCGCAGGTTGGGTGGAGCAGCAGCCCCTGGCGGCCGGCGCATTGCCGGAGGAATTAATTCTTGCCATCGGCAGCGGGCAAGTCGCGGTGTTTCCCGGCCGGCCGCCGCGCGGCAAACCTCGTATCCTGATTGCCAGTCCGTACGCCGCCTTCCCGTTGTCGCACGGCGGCGCCGTTCGCATGTATAACCTCATGCAGCGCGCGGCCGAAGAGTTCGATCTGGTGCTGGTCCGTTTTGCCGACCAGTGGACGCCACCGCTGGCCGAGATGCTCGCGATCTGCATGGAAATCGTGCTGGTGCAACGCGTGGGAACGCACTGGCTGCCATCGCGTGGCCGGCCCGACGCCGTGGAGGAATTCGATTCACCCGCGTTTCACGCAGCGTTGCGCGAGACCGTCCGGAAGTGGCGTCCAGCCATTGCACAGATTGAGTTCACACAAATGGCGGCCTATGCCGGCGATTGCGCGGGCACGCGGACAATCCTGGTGGAGCACGACATCACCTTCGATCTCTATGCGCAAATGCTGAAACAGAAAGACGACTGGGAAACGCGCCGCGAGTGGAAACGCTGGGCTCGGTTCGAGCGCGCCGCCTGGAAGCATTTCGATTGCGTCGTGACGATGTCGGAAAAAGACCGGCGCACGGTTACGGGCGTGCGTTCGGTTTGTCTGCCGAATGGCGTCGATCTTGAACGTTTCCGGCCCTCCGGCGGTGCTCCGGAGCCGGACCGGCTGCTCTTCATCGGATCGTTCGCGCACTTTCCAAACGTGCTGGCAATCGAATTTTTTTTGCGCGAGGCGTGGCCGGAATTGGCGCGGCGCGGCGCGCGTTTGCACATTATCGCCGGCTCGCGGCATCGCTATTTTCTTGAGCGCCACCGCACTCATCTCGATCTCGACCAGCCTGGAATTGAAGTGGAGGATTTTGTCTCCGACGTGCGTCCGGCCTACGAGCGCGCGATGGTGGCGATCGCGCCGCTGGTCGCCTCGGCCGGAACCAACATCAAAATCGTCGAAGCCATGGTGATGGGTAAGGCCATCGTCAGCACTCCGGCGGGAGTGAATGGCTTGGACGTGACGCCCGGCCGCGACGTGGTAATTGCCCGCACGGGACCGGAGATGGCGGGGATGATCGCGTCGTTACTCGACCATCCAGAGGAGCGGCAGACGCTCGAGCGGGAAGCGCGCCATACCGTCGAGCGCCAATACGATTGGGACGCCATCGCCCGGCAGCAAGCGGAACTCTATCACAGCTTGCGCGCGACGACCGAATAATCCAATCCGCCGAAGAAGCTATCGCGAAAGTCTTGCGGAAGGCCGGCCAGCGACGGCATCGTTTCGACTGCCGGATAGAGCCGTTGCACTTCCATCGCGCCGAAGCCCGCTTCCTCAAGATAGAAAACCAGCAAGGCCGGCGGCACCGGCCGCGCGTGCGTGGGGTCGAGATAGAAGTGTGTAGCGAAGATGGCCAGGCACTCCGGGTTCGGAGTCTCGATGGCGATCGTCCCGCCCCGCCGGAGTTTCGCCGACGCGAGCGCGGCCAGATCCGGTAACCGCTCCGGCGGAAGGTGTTCGACCACTTGCGAGCAATAAATGCCGTCGAGCGAGAGATCCGCGAGACCATCCAGGTATTCAAACAGGTCGGCGTCGGCAACCTCCAAGCCCTTGGCGCGCGCCAGCGCCACCGATTCGGCGCTACGATCCACGCCGCGGGCGCGAATTCCGGCCTCGCGCATCGCTTCCAGAAACTCGCCGCGGCCGCAGCCCAGATCCAACACGTCGTTTGCGCCGCGGAAATTCTCCACATAATGCCGCGCGCGGTGGCGGACGTTGTCTTCCGAGCCGCGAAAGCGGTCGGCAAAGCGCAGGAAGTCGATTTTTGGAGCCGGTGCGGCGGCGGTGGCCACTGCGGGCATTGGAGACGCAGCCGGCTGAGCGGCAGTGCGCTGCCGTATCACGCGCAATTCGCTATGAATCAACTTCTCGTACTCAGCGCGAACGTTTTTCTGATCGTCCCAGAGTCTTTGTTGAATCGCGAGCGTGGATTTCTCCAGCAGCGCCGCGAACTCCGCGTGTTGATGCTGCGCCGCCTCGCTGAAGTTCGCGTGCTGCAGCCGAATGATCTCCCGGAAACTGGCGTCAAGGTTAGTGACGCGGAGTTGAAACGCTGCCTGCAACTCTGAGACGCTGCGCAGCAGGTAGATTTCGCTTGCCGCGAGCTTGTCCTCCCACGCCACGCGCCACTCGCCCCAGTGCGCTTGGATATCCTTCAATCCACGTGTGTCAAACGCGTCAATCTCAGCGCGCACTGCTTCGATTTGTCCCTGGCAGTGCCCGGCCAATTGCGAAAGTGCGCGATTATTCTCGTTGAGTGTTTCGAGCACGGAGTTCAGACAATTGATTACGCCGCGATTAAATTCCACCTGATCGCGCACATGCCAATCGAGAGCGCGCGCCACCAGCCGTTTCACGGATTGAATGGCGCCGTTGAGCATCCCACCCCGCCGCGGGTTTACCTGTCCGATCGCCGCGACTTTTGCGGACGCCGCATCGCGCGCGTGCATCACCGGAAGCAGATCCGGAATCGCGATACCGGCGACTCCGAGCGCGCCGGTCGGATGCCGAGCCCGCACACGCTGGCGCACTTCGCGGATCATTTCGGTGAGTTCGTCGGAAGTGTTATCCGCGGCCACGCGATTTGCTCCAGGTCGCGGTGACCTTCGTCTGGATGCCGCCGCGCGGCGCGAACACGCCGGTGACGGTAGCCGAAACCGGCTTGGCCGCCGCTACCACATCCCGCAAGAAACGATTCACAATATTTTCCTGAAAGATCCCGAGGTTGCGATATGCCAGCGTGTACATCTTCAGCGACTTCAGCTCCAGGCAGAATTTATCGGGCGTGTAGCGCAGCGTAATCTCGCCATGGTCCGGCAATCCGGTCTTGGGGCAGACAGATGTGAATTCCGGCATCGCAATCTCAATTTCATAACCCGGGTATTGATTCTCCCAGGTCTCAATGGGCGGCAGTTTCGCGTCAACTCCCGCGCGGGCGTGACGTTCGGTGTACTGCCGGCTCACTGACGGGCCTCCGGCGCCAGCGTTCGCGCGAGTAGATCCAGAAACAGACCCACGTCGGTGACCACTCCCACCGCTTGACCCGTGCCCCGGTCGCTGACCTTGGTGGCGACGGCCGGGTTAATGTCCACGCATACGATTTTCACCCAACACGGCAGCATATTGCCGACGGCGATGGAATGGAGCATGGAGCCGAGGCAGAGCACCAAACCCGCGCCGCGCAACTGCTCCGCGTAGGCGTCCTGCGCGCGGTTGATGTCGAAGATGGTGTCGGGAAGCGGGCCGTCGTCGCGCAAACTGCCGGCGAGCACGAACGGCACGCCCGCCTTCACGCACTCATACATGATGCCGCTCGATAGCCGGCCGATTGCCACGGCATTCGCGATTCCGCCCGCGCGATTGATAGCGTTGATGGCGCGCATGTGGTTGCGGTGGCCATGCTC
>JBDTAT010000573.1:0-5640 GCA_039924505.1 Bryobacteraceae bacterium | reverse complement strand
ATACAATCGTTTACCGGCGCACCGGGTCCGCCGTCGAGATGAAAGCCGGGCGCGATTTGTGGTGGCACGAACTGGACGAGCAGGCCAGCGAAGATTGTGAGGCCGTGCCGCTCGACTCCGAGCATCCTCTTTACGTGCTCTACACGTCCGGCACCACCGGCAAGCCGAAAGGAATTCTGCATACGACGGCCGGGTATTTATTGCAGACGGCTATGACTATGAAGTGGGTCTTCGATCTGAAGGAGGAGGACACCTATTGGTGCTCCGCCGACATTGGTTGGGTCACCGGCCATAGCTACATTGTGTATGGCCCGCTGGCGGCCGGCGCAACCAGTGTAATGTACGAAGGCGCGCCGGATTTTCCGAAGTTCGACCGCTGGTGGCGCATTATAGAAAAATATGCGGTCAGCATTTTCTACACGTCGCCGACAGCTATCCGCTCCTTCGTGCGCCAAGGCGAACAGTGGCCCGACTCGCACAATCTGTCCAGCCTGCGGCTGCTCGGTTCGGTGGGCGAACCGATTAATCCGGCGGCGTGGGAATGGTATCACCGGGTGATCGGTAAAGGCCGCTGCCCCATTGTCGATACGTGGTGGCAGACCGAGACGGGCGCGATCATGATTGCTCCGATGCCGGGCGCGGTACCGCTGAAGCCGGGTTCCGGCACGCTGCCGCTGCCCGGAATTCTACCCGAAATCGTCGACCTGGCCGGCCAGCCGATGGGCGACGATCGCGAGGGATATCTTGTGATCAAGCGGCCGTGGCCGAGCATGGTGCGGAATATCTGGGGCGACCCCAAGCGCTACCAAGAACAATACTGGGGCCGCGTGAAAGGTATGTATTTCACCGGCGACGCGGCGCGCCGCGATAGCGACGGTTACTACTGGGTGCTGGGACGGGTGGATGACGTGATGAATGTCAGCGGCCACCGGCTGAGCACAATGGAGGTGGAGTCCGCTCTGGTGCATCACCCGGCCGTGGCCGAGGCCGCCGTCGTCGGCAAGCCGCATGAGATCACGGGGCAAGCCGTCTGTTGTTTTGTCACGCTGAAGCAAGGCGACTGGGATCGCGACCAACTCGGGAAAGACCTGCGCGCCTGGGTTGCCAAGGAGATCGGCGGCTTCGCGCGGCCGGAAGAGATTCGCTTCGCCGACGCGCTGCCGAAAACCCGCAGCGGCAAAATTATGCGCCGCCTGCTGCGCGAAATCGTAACATCGAATTCGGTGACCGGAGACGTGACGACGCTGGAAGACCTTTCGGTATTGACAAAACTGGCCGCGCAGAACGACGAAGAATAGCGGCGTTATATCGAGAGACACGTGTGCCTCAAGAAAACTGCCGGGAGACCCGCTGGCATCGACCTCAAGCTCGTTGACAAGTTACTGGCGGACTACAAAAAGCCAGAAGATATGCTGGGACTACCCGCCGGCGGCGGAAGTCTGCTCTTGCAGAACAACATTTACCCGGCGCTCGCTGCGAGCGGTTTGGATATCGCCACGGCCGTCGGGACGAACTCATATTCGGCCCCGGCCGTTTACGGGAATTCCAGCACCAGTGCGAAGCGACCATCGGGCTGAGAGCCGCCGCGGGGACAAGGCTCTGCCCGGTGTGCCTCCGGTTCCGGGACGGGCGACTCAATCACCTAGCAACTTCCCTTGCGATGGAGGAATACTCAACTGTCCATTCCTGCTATAGATCCCGTCAAACGCCGATCAGGGAAGCTTAGGAATGGTCTAACACTAGACTAGACCGGGGCTCCCTGTGCTGGAAGAAAAAAACGCGTCAGCGCAGGGGAAACGATCGCGGCCGACGGCACGGCTCCAGCAGCGGCGCGGAACAAGGAGACAAGCCCGAACGGGAGACCGAAACTCAGTCCGCTTTTCGCGACCACGTCCGCCATGTGCTTCTGGAGATCGTTGTACCGGTCGATGAACTCAGGGTTGTTGTGCAGCGTGTCCGCGGGGACCGAAGCAATGAACTTTTTCATCTGAGCCAGTTTCACCGCGGTTGTGGCCATGCTTTCCGCCCACCACATGACGTTTGTATAGTCGGATTGAACCACCGCTAGCTGGACATCGTTAAGCGCCGGCAGCTCTTGGCGAAAACCCGGCTGTCCCACCGCCTTCAGGCGGTTCCAGAGCGCATCGCCGCCGAGAACATCACGCCGGTACTTGGCGGTGTCGTCCGAATCACCCGGCAGAAGCAGCATGGCGAGCGCGGTTCTGGCGATGAATTCGAAATCTGCTTGCGGACGAGGCGCGCCTGCGTGCAGAAACATGGACTCGCTGGCGGCATCGTTAAATTCGACGCGGAGCATTTGAAATGACGCACCGGCGCCGGTAAATGCCAGCATCAGCGCGGCTTTCGCGGCGGGCGTTATGAGATTCACGGCGGCCACCCCATCGAGATAATCCGAAATCGTATGCGCATTGGTCGAGTGGTTGAACGCGAAGTGAACGGCGGCACTCGAAAGCTGCATTGTCCCCAGCGCGCCACTCGCGCGATACGCGGTGGTGGTCAACACCGAATCGAACATTAACTTGCGCAGTTTCTCCTGCGCCTGCGGGAGCGTCAACACGCCGATACGATCGCCCTTCACCGTTTGATTTACGGTCAGTTCGCCCGTAACCGGCTCATAGATAAATTCACTGCGAGCGATGAGATCCGACCAACTTTGAAAATTCAGAAGGCCCACTAAGTTCACCTTCAGCGAGGCGCCTCGTTTCCGCGTGTCCGACATTGCGCTGCGCAGCATGGTTATGCCCGGCGCAATGACGCCGTGGCCGTCGACGTCGGCTTCCAAGGCGGCGGCTTCAAACGCGGCCAGCGCGGAAAGATCCGCGCCGAGCGCTAGCACCACCGCGTTCCGGCCCGGAACATCCAAGGCCGCGAGCTGGATCTCGTACAGAAACGCGGCTTCGGTGTCGCTGCCACCCGATAGCGCGAACTCGAGCGACGCCTGCAGGCTGTGGTCCACGCTTTTGCCTATCGCATCCTGAATCCGTTCGATCTCGCCGCCGGTTAACCCAACGTTCACCAGTTGCGCGACATCGGCTTGCGGCGTGCCGCTGATTTCGCCGAGTAATTTGCAGAGCAGATCGGTTTTTCCAAAATCCACGCCGACGCCGGCCGATGCGGCGGCGGCAACCGTCCACTGCGCTCCGCGGGCGCGATAGTATCCAAGCTCGACTACGCCAGCGGCAATTTTCCTCACGCGAATTTTGTACGAACCCGAAATCTGGAAATTTCCGGCGAGCTTCACCGAAGCTCCCGCTTGGGCCGCGATCGGACGATCGATAAACGGCAGGTTCGGGGTGGCGAGCGGATTTGGCGCGATTGACGCGGTCATGGACGCCGATACTCTTAAGCTGCCCGATCCCGAAACGACTGAAATATCGCCCGGAGCGAGCGCTTCGAGATCGGCCACGTCAGCCGGAATTATGAAATTATCTATGACGTCACCGAGAGCTTGGGCAACGGTCGGCTGGTCCGCCAGTGCGAACTTGCGGAAAAACTCGACCGTTAGAGAGCCGCTCGCATCGACGCCGAAGCTCAGTTGCCCGGCGCCGCGCGAAAGGCCCGGATTTACTGCCGCCGAGAGCGCTAGAGATAGATAGCCTTCGCCGCTTTGAACGGCAACCGGCGAACCAAATGGATCCCTGTCGAACAAATCCGAACCCGGCTTAGCGTGCAGAGTCACGGCCTGGGACGGCCCAGCGCCAACCGTCAGTTCCGTTATATGGACACCAAGACCGACGTTACCGGAAAAACTCAATCCCGTTCGCAAGGGTGTAGCCGCCACGCCGATGAGCGGTTGCGGGAGGGCGTTGACCAGCTCCGGCAGCAAAACCATGCCGAGGGTTGGATTCCGGACATATTTGACAAGCGAAGCCAGAGGATTGGGGTTACTGGAGACCGAATCAATCGGATTGCTGAGCGTATCGGTGAACTTGAAGGTAGGCACTGGGATCCTTTCTGTTCTGTTCTATTAAACCGCGCAAGACGGAGTGCAGCGGACTACGCGCCTAGACCCAGTTCCCTGGCCCGCTCATAGACGAACGCGCCGGCGGCAACATCTTCGACGCCCAATCCGAGGGACTTGAAAATGGTAACGCCGGTGGCGGCGTGGGCGGGCGGATGGGCCGCGAGCGTTTGAAGCTCGACCAGGCGCGGAGAATTCCAGTCCTGGTTTGACTCTGCGAGGTTTGACCAAGCGAGCATCAGATCGCCGGCTTCGATGCGCGCCTGCTCGATGGAATCGACGGCTATGAATCTGGCGCGCGCGATGAGCTCCGGTGGGAGTTCACGGCGCTGCGGATTGTTCGATCCCATGGCGTTGATGTGGGCGCCGGGCGCAATCCAGGCGTTGTCGAGCACGGGGTCCTTGGCGTTGGTGGCGGTGACGATGACATCTGCGCCGCGAACGGCGGCTTCGGCGGAATCGACCGCATGAACCGGCGCCTTCGAGACGGCGGCGCATTCGTCGGCGAACTTGTGGCAGGCGGCGGGGTTGCGGCTCCAGACACGAATTTCGGAAAACTGGCGCACGCAGAGCAGGGCGTCAAGCTGGCTGCGGGCTTGAAATCCGCTGCCGATAATCGCGAGGGTGTGGGCGTCGTGCGCGGCGAGCAAATCGGTGGCATAGCCGCTGGCAGCGCCGGTGCGGATCTGGCCGAGATAATTCGCCTCCATCATGGCGAGCGGGTTGGCGGTGGCGGCGTCGAATAGTAGAAAAAAGAAATTCGCTCCGTGCTTGGGATGAGTGGAGTAGATCTTCGTGCCGAAGTAATTTCCGTAGGCTCCGGCGAGGGAGTGGAGGACGGAACCGGTGGGAAGAATCAGGCGGCGGCGAGGTTGATTCTGCGCTTGGCCGGCCGCGAGCGCCTGGAACGTGTCGCGCATGATCCGGACGGCGTCGGCCATTGGGAGCAGAGAGCGAATGTGGGACTCGGTTAGGAATAGCATGATTGGATTTCGGGTGAAAACCGCTCTCTCGCGGTCGCGGCTCGGAATGCGGATGGTTCACCGGGTTGGAATGCGGGTGCGTCGTCGGGTTGGGAAGTGGGGCACTCATGGCGGCGATGTTGATTGCTTTGCAGCCGGACGTTTGCCCCGAGTGTCCCCCTTCGGTTTTTCAGGCGCGGGCTGGGTCCTTGGCTTCCGTGTCGATGCCGAGATCTGCCATGGCGGCTTTCACTTGAGCGGGGTCGAGGTTCCCGTCGCGGCTTAACTTGGACAGCGCGGCCGCAACGATGGATTCGGAATTCATTTCAAAGAAGCGGCGCAGGTGCTGGCGATTATCGCTGCGGCCGAATCCGTCGGTTCCGAGCGACACCAGACGGTTTCCAAGCCACGGCGAGAGCTGATCGGGAACGATCTTCATGTAATCGGTGGCGGCGACAAGCGGACCGTCGAAGCCTGTGAGGGCCTGGACAACGTACGGGACGCGCTCCGGCTCGGCGGGATGGAGACGGTTCCAACGTTGGACGCCGAGCGCTTCGCGGCGCAGCTCGTTGTAGCTGGTGACGCTCCAGACGTTGGCGGCGATTTGGTAGCGCTCGGCCAGAATCTGTTGCGCGCGAAGGGCCTCATTGAGGATGGGACCGCTGCCGAACAACTGCAGCGTGGCGGGTCCGTTGG